>CAYFSB010000151.1:0-4888 GCA_964345655.1 uncultured Oscillospiraceae bacterium | reverse complement strand
CCTCCCCCTTTATCATCATCCATGCCCCTGCGAACAGCAGTACCCCTCCGATTATAACTCCTGAGGCATCCAGCAGACTGCGCCCTTTCTTCTCTCCGAGAAATGCGCTGGCCAGATGCAGCAGTATCCTCCCTCCGTCCAGCGGCAAAGCCGGTAGCAGGTTAAACAGGGAAAGTATCAGACTTACGCCTGCGGAGAGATAGAGCCAGCGGCTGCACAGCCTCCCGCCCGCCGCAGACGCGGCCAGCGCGTATATTAACCCTGCCGCCGGACCTGCGGCAGCTGCCGCCGCGTGACCGGCGGCTCCTGTATAGCCGCGGTAGTCAATGTAAAAGCCCTTAAGTTCAGCCCTAAAGCCGCTTATTCTCAGACCCAGCAGCCGCAGCGCGGCGATGTGCCCCAGTTCATGCACCGCTGCCGGGAGCAAAACGGCGGCTATCACCTTTAAATCTCCTATATAATATACCACCGCCGCCAGCAGTACAGCCCCGGCGCTTATATTCAGCTTCCTGCGCCTCATATGTAGTACTCCGGGTTCAGATGCACATCGTTCAGCAGCAGTTCAAAATGCAGATGCGGCCCTGTGGCGTTGCCTGTCTCCCCAACCCGGCCAATAAGCTGCCCCTTTGTGACCATGTATCCCTCTCTGGCCACAAACTCGTTCAGGTGCGCATAGACGGTTGAATAGCCGTCTTTGTGGGTAAGTATAAGATAATTGCCATAGCTGTCGTTGGTTCCTGCGGCATATACATAGCCGTCGGCAAAGGCACACACGTCATCACCCACATTTGCGGCAAAATCTGTGCCGTAATGAAATTTTATCTCATTTTCAATTGGGTGAAGCCGATATCCGAAGCCGGATGAGTCCTCGCCAAACACCGGACTCACATAGTCAAAAGGCAGCTTCGGCATGTCCGTCCTCACATTGTCGGGTATCTCATAGCCCTCATATTCTGCCTGCTGCGCCAAAAAGGCGCTGACTGCCTCCGGCATATCATCTGTCGCGGCAGACTCTGCCCCAGTGCCGGAGCTATCCTCAGACGCCGCATCTTCCGCCGCATCCGGAAAAGTCGTGGATGACAGTGCAGGCTCTGCGTATTCTTTCAGTGCTTCTTCTCCGGCTGCTGTATTGTCATCCTTTATGCCTGTCCCTATACCCAGCGCGGAGATAATCTCATCCTTGAGCCCGCCTTCGGTCAGCTTTCTGCCCATTGTCTCCACCATTTGGGTATAATCGTCATTTTGATTTATGATTTTCAAAACCTCTTCCCTGAGCCTGGCCGAGTAGTCGGGCGCCAGCAGCTTTGCAGCTGTCAGAAGGATGAAAATGCCTGAGCAGATATATACTTTGTAGTCCTTCACACGCACACCTCCCCCTGTCTGCATTATATTTTCCAGGGGACAGGCGTATGCGTCCACATTTTTCTTGACAATAATGACTTCCATCATTATAATGTAAAAGCTGTATCGGGGTGTAGCGCAGTTGGTAGCGCGCTTGGTTCGGGACCAAGAGGCCGGGAGTTCGAGTCTCCCCACTCCGACCATAAAGGACTGTTCTTCTTGGAAGAACAGTCCTTTTGTTATGCAATGATCTATGATATAGTGAACATGAGAGCAATATTTTTGGCGGAGAAGGGTAGCTATGCAGTTATATACTAAACGGTTGCATATACGTTCGTTTTCGGAGTCGGATTTATGTGATACTTATGAGTATTGTTCGCAGGATGGGGTCGGCGTAAATGCCGGTTGGGCTGCCCATACCTCACCTGAAGAAAGTGCCGAAATTCTTCATGATTGGATTTCGGCAGGGCATAAACACGCGATTATCTTGCTTGAAACCGGGAAGGTAATTGGGCATATATCCATTGATCCGGATTCTGAAGAGGGTAGATCGGATACACGAGAGTTAGGCTGTGCGCTCAATTTACAGTACCACAGGAAGGGTAGTATGACGGAAGTCGTCACAGCGATGCTTAATTATCTGTTTGATGCTGAGAATATCCAATTTGTTTGGGCATGTTGCTTCCAAAACAATATTGCTTCTAAAAGCATGATCGAAAAATGTGGTTTTCGCTTTATTCAATAAGGTGTTTTCTTTTCAGCCTCGCTCGATGAAGAGTTTTCCTCCTATGAATACCGTATTACAAAGCAAGAATGGCAAGCACTTTGCGACAATGATTCATCAGAGAGCCACCCAAAATGAGCAGCAAAACTCTGGCATCTTTATCGTTTCGATTTTCCATAATAAAACACCGCCCAACAGGGCGGTGTTTTATAATATATCTGCTTGTTCCGGATGCTCGTCAAACCATCTTCTGGCATATGAGCAGGTGGGATACGCCTTTAATCCGGCGGCGCGGATCTGCTCCGCCGCGGCCTGGACAAGCTGCCCGGCCGCCCCCTGTCCCCGCAGCGAGGCATCAACAAAGGTATGGTTGATATTTGCCGTCCCTCCGGATATGGGAAATGTTATCTCCGCCACTGTGCGCCCTGCGTCATCCTGCGCGAAGATCCGTTCTCTCTCGTGGATCAGTTCCATTTTTCACCTCGTCATTCTATCTCTTTTATAAGCAGTATATCCCCCAGGTTGCGGGGGCTGCTCTGGCTGTTATACAGGCTTCCCTGAAAGGTCATGGTCGCTGAGGCGCCGCCGTCAAGATTGTAGGCGGCTTTACATCCAAGCTTTTCAAAGAGCTGCGACATCTGCTCCAGCGTCAGCCCTCTCGACCAACCGCCCTGGCGCCCGTCGGCAGTTACAAAACAATAGTGCCCCGGCTCATAGTAGCCGATAGCGCTGCGCGGATTGCCGGTAGCAATAGCGTCTGAGGCGTTAAATACCGTCATGGCCTTCCCTTCTTCATCCAACAGTCTGGGCCCGAATTTCCAGACCTGATAGGGCTTTTTCGCCACGATATCCTCCACGCTGTAGTCCTTCGGGTCATAGGTCTCCATAGTCCCGTCATAGTAGAGCACGCATATGTCGCAGACCGTCTGGCTCTTCTGATACATTATTCCGTTTCTCACGAAGAAGCCGTATTGAACCTGCGCGTTGCAATAGTCGCCGTTTATGCTGATTATTGCGCCGGACATGTCCGCCAGCTCCTCCGCCGGTGTGCTTATGAAGCTTGTATAGCTGTTATTCTCCACATAGGTCTGAAAATTTTCTATGTCTGCCACATATACGTCAGCCACATACCAGACCTGAGGGTATCCTTCCAGCTCCTCCTTGTATGTTGTGATGGTGATGGACACATCGGGGCTTGAATAGGAGTTGTCCGTCTTTATCACCTTATCCGTAAAGTGCCCGGCAAATTTTTCCTGCCAGTCGGTGAGCTCCGGATCTGCCTCCTTCGTCGTCTGTACCTCCGGCATAATATTTACAGGCTCCTGTGTCGTACCCAAAAGCATTCCCTGACGCGGGAGCACATGGTGAAACAGTGCAAACACGCACAAAACCAAGCCTGTCAGGACCACATCCTGAAGAACTGTCAAAAATATTTTTCTGGTTTTCATATTTTTTGTGTTTTACTCCGAGCTTTAATAAGTTGAAGCTGTCCTCCCTACACTCCGCCAAAATAATACTCAAATTCATCCGCGCGCATATTGAGAAATAGTTTTACCGAGATTGCAAACTGCCTGCAATACCCGTCTTTTCCATAATTATACTCAACGCATATCACATACAGGTCCCCCGGCTTCAGCACCGCATCCTGCAGTTTAAAGGCCTGGCTGTTGTTTCTCTCGTCCGACAGATAGTATTCGCCCAGATCAATGTCCTGCTGAGAGCTGTTGCGCAGCGCCGATTGTCAATATCTGTCCTTATTCTGATCTTCTTTTCGCCGCCCTTGAAGATGAACTGCACTGCCAGGCTAAGATTTTATTGCTAATTTTCAGTTGTTTGTATCAAATTTTCATATTGAACAAGGATTTTATTATATGTTCTCCTTGTTTCACTGTCAATGAGTTTTTCCCGATCAGCGGTGGAAAGCTGGCAGTGTACGCAGATACCGCCGCTGTATCAGCGGCGGTATCTGCGTATATCAGATGTCTCTGTCAGCGGAAGATCCGGTGTCCGGAGATTTTATGCCGCAGTGTATGGCGTGGGCAGGACAGATCGAGGCGCACTTGCCACAGCGGATGCACTCAGCGGAGTTTATGTTTTCCGTCACCCTGACGCCCATTTTGCAGGCTCTCTCGCAGGCGCCGCAGTGGGTACAGGTAGACGGGTCAACGCGCATTTTATACACGCTGTACCTGTTTAATATACCGTAGAAGCCCCCCAGCGGACACAGATATTTGCAAAACGGCCGATAGAACAGCACCGAAAGTGCCAGCACGGCTACCAGCACCAGCATTTTCCACGAGAATATCCAGCCCAGGGCCCCGCGAAGGCTCTCGTTTTGCAGCAGCAGCGGTATTCCGCCCTCCAGAGTTCCGGCAGGGCAAAGATACTTGCAGAAAAACGGGTCGCCTATGCCGAAAGCATCGGTTATCACTGCCGGCAAAATCAGCACTGCGGCCAAGGTCACATATTTTCCCCAGCGCAGAGTCTTATCCAGTCTCTGTGGAAGTTTTGGCTTTGGCGAGGGGATCTTATGCAGCAGGTCCTGCAAAAAGCCAAACGGGCACAAAAAGCCGCAGATAAGCCTGCCGAACAGTGTGCCGAACAGCAGCACCAGACCGAACACATAGTAAGACACATTCCGCGCTCTCCCGCCTATCACTGCCTGGAGAGAGCCTATCGGGCAGGCACCGACCGCGCCGGGGCAGGAATAGCAATTGAGACCCGGTACACAGATGTGCTTAAGACTGCCCTGATATATACCGCCGGTAAAAAATCCTGCAAGATTAGCGTTTTGCAGCAGAGCGGCCGCCGCCTGGATCAAAT
>CAYFSB010000150.1:0-4943 GCA_964345655.1 uncultured Oscillospiraceae bacterium | reverse complement strand
ACAGCACAGCGCCCTATTTCTCCGGCATTTTTATTTTGGCGGGAGCATTTCTTCCGCCTAAGGAGGACTGATTCATGAAGAAGAGGATATTGGCTCTTATCATGTGCGTCTGTATGCTTTTCTCGGCCTCAATGCTCTCCGGCGCAGCTGACGCAGGAGCATTGACAGCGGAGCAGCAGTCAGGCGCTGAAGAAGAGCCGCTTCAGACTGTCCAGGACAGTTCTGCGCCGGACCAGACGCAGGCTCCGGCGGACAGTCAGGAGGAAACTCAGCCGGATGCAGAGCTGCCGCTGCCGGATGAGACAGACAGCCAGCAGCCGGCAGAATACGAACTTGAACAACAGGTTATTACAGGCACCGCCTCTGACGGTGCATCCGTAGAGAAGGACATCGACGGTTCAAATTTCACCGCCGTCAGAAGCGGATATACTCTTCTTGGCTGGTCACTTGAGGCAGACGACAGCTCCGGCGAATTTACACGAGGTGAGAGCTTCAGTATCTCAGGAAGAAAAACCGCCACGCTTTACGCAATTTGGGGCGCGAACCCCGTCACCCTGACCTTCAAAACCGACGGGCATGGTACTCTTGAAGATCTGACCAGCACCAGCGGGACAATTACAAAGGTCGTGCCAAAGGGTACAAATCTTGCGACCATGTACGCAAACGGCGAATATCCCAAAACCACCGCCAGCAGCGGGTACAGCTTTGACCATTGGGATATAACCAGCGGCACGGCCAACAGCAACAAAACCATAACCGCTTACTTCAAGACGACCGCGCCCACCACTGCAAGCTACACCGTGAACTACTATAAAGACGCGGGGAACAGCTCCGGCTTTCTGGGCAGCGCCTCCCTCACCGGGAGCGTGGGCAGCGCCATAAGCGTGGCCGCGGGCAGCTCTGTCGGGCAGCTGGACTGGAAGAAACCGGCCAGCGGCTATAAATCCGGCGTACAGCAAAACAGCGCCAGCATAAGCGCCGACGGCAGCTCAAGTGTGAACGTGCTTTATGCGATCGACCCCAGTCAGACTAAGACGCTTGCATACACGGTCAATTACAATGTCAACGGCACAGTTAAGGACAGCTATTCCGTCAGCAAAACCGTGCAGATTCTTCAGAGTGATACCCTGTCCGTCGAGAATATCACACTCAGATCCTATTCCGGCTTTAAATACTCGTGCAACAGCCAATCCCTTGCTCTGAACAGTGCCAATACCGCCCTTGTCGGCTCCGGCACCATAGCAAACGGCGGTGTGATAACTGTGAACTATGTGCCGGTCGAGACCAATGTGACTGTGACCATGCACGTACTGGGTCAATACGCGGATCTGACGCGGGAATTTACCGGTAAGCTGCAGTTGAGCTATTATGCCGCCGGCATCAGCGGCAATGTCAGCGAGGCTGCCTATTCACTCCAAGCATGGCGGCTCCAAAACGTTAACCGCTATTAAAGCCTGCAATCAGCTCAACCTTGCGTCAATAGAGAGCGCGGACGGGTACACGCTGACCAAGGTCGTGTACAAGCTCAACAACGGAGCTGAAACGCAGTTCACCGTCACGTCCGGCGCTACCAATTCCATCTCCGTCCCGGAGGGGACCGTCAGTGTGGATGTCTACTATGAGCGTGACCTGGTTCCCGACACCGGAATAGTCGACGGCCACCTAGGCGCTGTATACGCCCTGCTGGGCACTCTGACTCTGGCAGGCGCAGCATACATAATAATCTCCGGAAAGCGCAGACGCGGCGAGGTCTGAGAATGTTCAAAAAGCGCAGCACAGCACCTGCCGCACATATGGCGGCACAGGAAGACCCAATCGATTCCAGCAAAACGACAGGTTCTGTAAATATATCCTCCCCCGCAAATCCCAGCGCACCCAGAAAACGCAGCCAAAGCGAACTTCTTATCCGCGATCTTCTGTCTCTGCTTATTAAAATTGTCGCCGTAATTACCTGTGCGGTGCTGCTGTTCACTTTCATGTTCGGCATCTACCGCTGCGCTGACCCATACATGTTCCCCACCGTGCGCGACGGAGACCTGATCATCTATTACAGGCTGGACAAGCTGTATTCCCGGTCAGACGTGCTTGTGGCGGAATATCAGGGGCAGCTGCTGTCCCTGCGGGTGGTGGCAATAGCCGGCGACGAGGTGGATATCCGGGAGAACGGACTCTATGTCAACGGTTCCCTGCAGCTTGAGTCCGGAGTCTATGAGCGCACGGAGCGTTTTTCGGAAGGTGTGGATTTCCCGCTGACTGTGGGTGATGACCAGGTTTTCGTTCTCGGCGACGGCCGGGAAAACGCCACAGACAGTCGAATCTTCGGTCCCGTCAGGACAGCGGATACCTGCGGGAAGGTGATCGCGATCATCCGCAGAAGAAATATCTAAGCCGCCGGCATACCGGTGAAAATAGGAGTCCCAACTAATTTAAAGGAGAGTTAACCATGAAGAAAACATTCAAAGCCATATTGGCGCTTGCCCTGGCGCTGGTACTTTGCCTGAGCCTCAGCGTCGCAGCTTTTGCTGATGATCCCGTTGAAACTGATGCTGCAGCTTATCTCACCAAAGAGCTGAAAATGCCCGTCGGCACCATAACACCTACTACCACCTTCAAGTTTACTGCCACCGCCGTATCGGTTGATGGCCATACAGACAGAGCCGCTACTGCCCCTGCGGCTACCATAGCTGACATCAGCTTTACCTCCGCCAACACCAGTACAGCCGCATCGGGAGTAAAAAGCGTTGTTGGCAGCAATCCTGTCACCTTTGGCACCTTCCCTCATGCCGGCCAGTATATATATACCGTGACGGAAACCGCAGCCACTAACACCTTTGCCGATGCTGGCAAGCAGGCCCTCACCTACTCTCAGGCCGAGTACGAAATGAATGTATACGTCTCCAACAAGACTGCCGGCGGACTGTACATTCAGAGCATCGTCCTCTATAAGGTAAAAGATGATAGCGGCACCGCGGTTGACCCCAAGGTTAAAGTAACCGCCGGCGAAGGTGGCCAGTTCCGCTTTGTGAACACCTACACCGAAAAGAGCGGCCCCATAGACGGCGACAAATATGACTCTCTGAAGATTGAGAAGATCGTCGACGGCAACATGGGCGACCGCACACTTGATTTTAACTTCTCCCTGACCATCACTGCCACAGCCCTTGAATCCGCAACCGCCAGCTACAGCTACACCAAGTATCTGGCCGACGGAACCACCTCAACCGGCACCGTCACCGCAGGCACCGCGACTACATTTACCCTCAAGCATGGTGAATACATAATCGTTGAGGACGTGCTCGTCGGCGCAGGCTATACCGTATCCGAGACCAACGTTGATGCAAACTATACTGTCAGCGCAGCGGCAGGCGTCACCGGTGATACCGTGACAGCAGCTACAAATACCGTCGCCGGTACTCTGGTCACCGCAGGCAACAGCGCAACCTACACCAACACCTACAGCAAGGACATCCCCACCGGCATTGTTATAAACAATCTGCCTTACGTGCTGCTCATTGCCGTTGCAACAGCCGGCCTTGTGCTCTACATTGTCAGCAAACGCCGCAAGGAGCAGGAGGGCTGATAGTTCAGCCCCCGCATATGAGCAGGATTTGGAGACTTTTGAATGGCAGCGTCTGAACCCGAAAAGAAAGCTAAAATAGCCAGAAAAATAGCCAGAAAAATTGTCAGGATGCTTGATGGCACCGTGGACCTCGCGGTGCTCATCATCCTCCTGCTGCTGCTCACCTTCGGCTTTTACTGCCTGTGGGATTCTGAGCAGGTATACGCGGCGGCAGCGGCGGCCAATTACGAGGTATACAAGCCGGACACTGACGACAGTCTGTCCTTTGATCAGCTGCGCAGCATCAACCCCGATGTCTTTGCCTGGCTTACTGTCTACGGCACATCCATAGACTACCCTGTTTTGCAGGCGAAGGACAACCTCGTATATATAAACACGGATGCTGAGGGAAACTACAGTCTCTCCGGAGCAATTTTCCTTGACTCGCGCAATGCCAATGATTTTTCCGACTATAACAGCATTATCCATGGACACCACATGGCGGCCAGCGCCATGTTCGGAGACCTGTCTAAATTCAACGACCAGACTTTTGTTGACACCCATCAATACGGCAACCTGTAGGTTGAGGGCAAAAATTACGGGCTCGTGTTCTTTGAATTTGCTCTTGTAGACGCCTATGACGAGACAGTATATACTCCCGCAGTCAGCGGAGAGGCGGCGCAGCGGGCATATCTGGAGCTGCTCACCGGCAAGGCCACGTTTCTCCGCGCGGCACAGCAGCTCTCCGCCGAGCATATTGTAATTCTCAGCACCTGCAGCAGCGATATGACAAACGGCCGGAACATCCTCGTCGGATATCTCACGGAGCAGACCTACGCCGACCCCTACTATGTGGATGAAGAAGACAGCAAACCCGTACACGAGGGCTTATCCGGTGTAAAAGTCTGGGAAGATTTCAGGCAGCTGCCTCTGTGGATCATAATGCTGGGCATCCTTTTGCTGCTGATCCTGATCTATATAGCTTTTGACCTGAGCATAAAACGCGCAATGAATAAAAGGACTTTTCGGGCACAATCCTGTAAAAAGGAAGGTTAAAACCATGTACAATATTAGAAAAACCTGCGCTAAAGTCGGTGTAATACTGATTTTACTTGCATGCCTGCTCGTCTCCATGGCTGGAACCGCTTTTGCCGATATGCCCACTGCCACAGCGGTGATAGAGATAAAGCAGATTTTTCAGGTGCAGAATGGCTATGAGGCCAGCGCCGGACTAAACTGCAAATACAAGTTTAAATCTCTGGACCCGTCCAACCCAATGCCCTCCGGGCTAAACTCCGATGGGGAGCTGGAATTCACTCTCAGTGGAATATCATCGCAAAGCATCAGCATAGAGTATACCCATGCCGGGCTGTACCAGTATCAG
>CAYFSB010000149.1:2340-4950 GCA_964345655.1 uncultured Oscillospiraceae bacterium | reverse complement strand
TCGGCTCAGATATTGCCATGGCCTTTGATGAGTGCATAAAAATTCCTTCGCCCAGAGAGTATGTGGAGAAATCCTGCGACAGGACCTTTCGCTGGCTGGAACGCTGCAAAAAAGCCCTTGCTGAATATAACAGCATGGATGACGCGGTTAACCCCGGTCAGATGCTATTCGGCATAAATCAGGGCACTGTGTTTAAAGATATTCGTATAGAGCATATGAAAAAGATTGCCGCGCTGGATTTACCAGGCTATGCCATAGGCGGTCTTGCGGTGGGAGAGACGCACCAGGAGATGTACGATACCATAGAGGCCGTTGAGGAGTACATGCCCAAAGACAGACCGCGCTATCTTATGGGCGTTGGCACGCCGGTAAATATAATAGAGAGCGTTTACCGCGGAGTGGACTTTTTTGACTGCGTTATGCCTGCAAGAAACGGCAGGCACGGGCATCTCTTTACCTGGGGCGGCATCATAAACATAAAAAATGAGAAATATTCAAGAGACAGCCTGCCAATCGACCCCAAATGTGACTGCCCTGTTTGCAGCCGCTACAGCAGAGCCTATGTGCGTCATCTATTTAAGGCCGAGGAAATGCTTGCCATGCGGCTGGCGGTTGCCCATAACCTCTATTTTTACAATAGCCTCATGAGCCGCATCCGTGACAGCCTTGACGCGGGATGCTTCAGCCAATTCAGACAAGAATTTGCAGAAATTTTGGATAAAAGAATTTAAGCATCTTGAAATTGCATTATTAACAATGTATAATAAAAACATATTATTTTTGGAGGTAATACCCACATGACATTATTGCTTACTGCAAGCACCACATCAAGCGGCAGCGGTTCCCTGATCCTTATGCTCGTTTTGATGTTTGCGATTTTCTATTTCCTTATTATCCGTCCGGAGAACAAGAAAAAGAAAAAGACTGAAGAAATGCGCAGCTCCCTCAGCATTGGAGACGAGATCACCACTATCGGCGGCATGATAGGAAAAATTGTTCAGATTACTGAGGATACCATTACCTTCGAAACCGGCGAGGACAGAGTCCGTATCCAGGCCAAGAAGTGGGCAATCTCCACAACCGCAAAGATGGAAGCTGCCGAGGCAGAGGCCAGAAACAAAAAGGGCAAAAAATAACAGCAGTTCCATGAACAAATGAATTTATCGTGCCCCCATGTAATAAGATGTATTAAATCTTACTCATGGGGGTGTTTTTTTGTCTGCGAATAATACTATACAGAGGGGAGATATGCGCTTTTTCCTGCGGGCTGGGCTGTTGTGGCTCATATCAGCTGTCACCTTGCTGCTGTCGGTATCATTCTTTGTGAGCAAATCAGGAATAGGTTCAAAGTCAATTGGATATCTCAGTTCCGCACTGAGCTTTGTTACAGCTTTTTTTGCCGGTGCCGGAGCTGTTAAAGGCCGCAGCAGCGGCATCATTTATACATCACTGCTCACAGCCGCCGCGCTTGTTACAATTCTTCTGACAGTGGGTTTCCTGATCAAAGGCTCAGACATGGGCTCGTCGGGCATTCTGAGCGTGGTTACATTTTCTTTCTCAGGCTGCCTTGTGGGTGGGGTCCTCATGTCAGGAAGAAAAAACAGGATAAAAAAAACACGCCTTGATGTCAAGAAAAGGTGAGTGGCCTATGTTTACATAATCCGTAAACATAATTTCTGCTTACAGGAAAAAACTTGAGACACAATATATTGACAGCGCAAATGATAAAGAGATGTACTGCGGCTACAAATTGTGATTTTTCGTAACAAGAGTTAACATAAGAGAAAAATTTTTTTGTTTTTTTGAAAAAAGGACTTGATATGTTTGCAATTTTGTAATATATTGTTACCAGCAAGTCGTTATGTTAATCGAGAATTTATTTCTGACCGTTTACACACCGGTGTTAAACCATGTATAAGATAAATTCCGGTAACATGAACGCGACCCGTGACGGGATCCGCAGGACGATTGTTTTCCTGTTTTTTTTGGCCGGCTCTTTTTTTGCGAAAACTCTTTTAACAGCGCTTCTTCCGGATATGAATACGGACTCGTTTCCCATGCTTGTTTTTGCTGTTCCGTTCGGCGCGGTGCTTGTTCTTGCGGCATCGGTCCTTGGGTCAGTGCTTATACCGCTTTGCGTTCTCTTTTTCGGCGCGGTGTCCGGCATTATGGCCCAGCATATTGTGAGCACGTACTATGCAGGCAGCGGGCTTGACATGAGGAGACTAATTGTCAGCGCGATTGTTGTTCCGGCTTTTTTTCTCATCTCGGTAAAGGGGATGAGCACATTAGCCATGTTAGGCGGAATGCTTGATAAATACAGCGTTTCAGCTAAGGCTGCTTACACCAGAGAATATAGTCCGATGACATTTACAGTCATTGCCGCAATGCTGGCTGTGTATTTTATCACCGGATGATATAAAAACACATGAAAGGAGGGCGTTTGATTGCTTAATTCTCAATGTATAGAATTATTTGAGAAATATCTCTGCGAGGAAAAGAAAGCATCCGCAAACACCCTCAGCTCCTATCTTCGTGATGTAAGGCAGCTTGGAGAATATTTGGATTACCACACTGTGGAGACCATAGTTTCGGCGGATGAAGACACCC
>CAYFSB010000149.1:0-2330 GCA_964345655.1 uncultured Oscillospiraceae bacterium | reverse complement strand
TTGGCTGGCTCAGGTCAAACGGTAAGTCAGTTGCTACCGTCTCCAGAAGTATAGCCTCTATAAAATGCCTGTATTCATATCTTTGCATTAAACAAATTATAGAGTCGAGTCCGGCGTCAAGGCTGGTACCGGATAAGAGCACACAAAAGCTTCCTCAGATACTCACCAGCAAGGAAGTAGAGCTGCTGCTGGAGCAGCCGGAGTGTATAGACGCGAAAGGCTACCGGGACAGAGCCATGCTTGAACTGCTGTATGCCACAGGAATGCGGGTAACTGAGCTTATTGACCTGAACATAGGCGATGTTAATCTCGGCGCCGGGGTCATCCGCTGCCATAGCCGCAATAAAGAACGTTTTATCCCCATGTATACCGCAGCCATAAAGGCGCTGAACGAATACATAAGCCTCGTGAGACCTCAGATGATAGCACTGCCGGACGAGCAGTCGCTCTTTGTCAACGTGAGCGGAGAACGGATGTCCAGGCAGGGCTTCTGGAAAATCATCAAGTATTACCAGAAAAAGGCCAACATAGACAAAGATATAACACCACATACTCTGCGTCACTCCTTTGCCGCCCATCTGCTGGAAAACGGTGCTGATATTCACGCCATTCAGGAGATGCTGGGCCACGCTGATATTTCATCCACGCAGGTTTATTCCCAGCTTGTAAAAAAGCAGCTTAAGGATGTTTATAACAAAGCCCATCCCCGTGCATGATTCAGGCCACCATGTGAACCGTGGCGGCTTGTGTTTTTAAGTGTTGATATAAATCGCTTGTTATGCTAAAATTTAACGCGGATGTGATATAATGCGTATATTGGGAATAGATCCGGGGATCGCCACAATAGGCTTTGGTATTCTGGATTCCGACGGAAACCGGCATAAGCTTATTAAATGCGGCGTAATAACGACCCCCGCGCATACAAGCCTTGCCAGTCGCCTTGAACAAATATATAACGACCTGTGTGATTTGATCGAGATTTTTAAGCCTGATGCCGCGTCTATAGAAGAGCTGTTTTTCAATACCAATATTACTACGGGCATCGCGGTAGCCCACGGCAGGGGAGTTATTCTTCTGGCCTGTCAAAAGGCGGGCATAAAAATATATGAGTATACCCCGTTGCAGGTCAAACAGGCGGTGGTTGGTTATGGCCGGGCTGAAAAGTCCCAGGTCATGGACATGGTGCGGCGTATTTGCGCGCTTCCGGCTGCCCCAAAGCCCGATGACGCGGCAGACGCGGTCGCGCTGGCCCTGTGTCATGCCCGCAGCTCCACATCTTTACTTTACAGAGGAGAGAACGAGGAATGTTCTACCATATAGAGGGCACTGTTACGGACATAGAGCAAAATCTCATAGTGCTGGACTGTGCCGGGATAGGTTTCGCTTTAAATACAACTTTAAATACTATTTCGATGGCCAAAGCAGGTGAAAAGCTGAAGCTGTATGTGGCTGAGGCTATAGGTGACAACAATTTTGACCTGTATGGGTTCTCCAGCAAAAGCGAGAAGCGCTGTTACGATATGCTTGTCTCCGTGTCGGGGATAGGCCCAAAAGCCGCGCTGTCAATTCTCTCGTACAGCACGCCTGAGAGTCTTGCCCTTGCAATAATGAATGACGATGTTGAGGCGCTTACAGTGGCACCGGGGATCGGGAAGAAGATCGCCCAGCGTGTTATTCTTGAGCTTAAGGACAAGGTCGGCAAGCAGATGGATGTATCCTCACCGGGTATCCATATTCAGGCCGCCGGAACGCAGCCCGGCGGGGAGAGAAATGTAAGCGACGCTGTTTCCGCGCTGATGGTGTTGGGATACAGCAGCCCTGAGGTGTCGCCGGTACTTAAAGGCATGGACACCACCGGTATGACGGCGGAGCAGATTATTAAAGCAGTGCTCAAGCACATGGTAAAATGACAGGAGCGGTAAATGAGTATTAATTTTTCAGATGAAGCCGACAGCGAAATAATTACAACTACGGCAAGTCTGCCTGAGGACAGCGGCGAGGGCTCTCTGCGTCCCCGTACTATCTCCGAGTATATTGGTCAGCAAAAGGCAAAAGATAATCTTTATATATTCATAAACGCCGCCAAAATGCGCGGAGAGTCACTGGATCACGTGCTGCTCCACGGCCCTCCGGGACTTGGCAAAACCACGCTGGCAGCAGTCATAGCCAATGAGATGGGCGTAAACATGCGCATAACCTCAGGCCCCGCAATTGAGAAGCCTGGAGATCTTGTGGCCATGCTCACTAACCTTAATGAGGGAGACATCCTTTTCGTGGATGAAATTCACAGGTTAAACAGAGCCTATGAGGAAATACTGTATCCGGCTATG
>CAYFSB010000148.1:0-4968 GCA_964345655.1 uncultured Oscillospiraceae bacterium | reverse complement strand
ATTGTTACAGAACATCCTGCCATATCGCCTACTCCTGTACCTGCGTAATATACCGCAGGGGGGGTATAGCTAGGGTTTGGATGATTCGTGCGGCTGCGGCCGCCGCGCTTGGTTGCGCAGTGCTTGTATGGGCCTTGCGGGAGCTGATGCTTACGCCGGTAAAGCCCGGAAAGAGCACCCGTCAGTTTGTCTGCCTTTATGTAAGCGGCCGGGAGACGGGGCTTGAAAACAACGTAGAGGGCCTGCTGTGGCTCAACGACTGCGGTGTGCTCAGATGTAGAATCCTTATAATTGGCCGTGAAGTGGACGATGAGACCAGGTTTATTGCCAGAACGCTTGAACGGGAACACAGCTGTATTACTTTCATTGAGAATGGAGAAGAAAGCGAATGGATCAGGAGAATGAGCTTATAGAGATATCCGGCACTGTCGACTCTGTTATTTATAAAAACGAGGAGAACGGATATACGGTCCTGCGCCTGAAAAACGGCAGCGACGAGAGTATAACCGTGGTTGGCTGTTTCCCATATGCCTCAGTAGGGGAGACAATGTTCGTCAGCGGCAGCTGGATGACCCACAGCGTTCACGGCAGACAGTTCAAGGCGGAATTTGCCCAGCGGCTGATGCCCTCCAGCGCCAGCGCCATTTATGAGTATCTGGCGGGCGGCTCTGTGCGGGGCATCGGCCCTGCCACAGCCGCGCTGATTGTGGACCGCTTTGGTGAGAAAACGCTGGACGTTATTGAAAATTCGCCGGAACAGCTGTGCTCCATAAAAGGCATCAGCAGCGCAAAGGCCGAACAGATGTCCAAGAGCTTTCGCCGCCAGGCTGGCGTGCGAAGACTGATGGAGTTTGTGTGTTCCTTTGGCCTCAGGCCAATTCTGGCTATGAGGATGTATAAATTCTACGGTGATAAGGCGCTGGAGCTGCTGCGGGACAACCCATACATCCTCTCATCAAGCCACATAGGCGGCAGCTTTGCCGAGGCGGACACGCTTGCGCTTGAGATGGGCACAGACAGCTGCAGCCAAAACCGTATAAATGCTGCCGTCATTTTTGAACTGACCCACAATCTGGGCAATGGCCACTGCTTTATTCCGCGGGAAAAACTTGCCGCCGTCACGGCCCAGCTTATCGGAGTGGAGCTTGAGGACGCGGAGGGCGGAATTGAGGCGCTTATTGAGGGCGGATTGCTGATATGTGAGGAGATAGCCGGTGTTAAGGCCTGCTATCTGCCGGAACTTTATTTTGCCGAGGCTGATGCGGCGGAGCATTTTGCCCGCATGTCTGAGAAAAAATACAGTGAGCAGGTGGACATTGCTGCACTGATATCAGAGCTTGAAAAGAAACAGGGCATTAAATATGCAAGCCTTCAGCGTGAAACACTGCGGCTTGCCCTTGAAAATCAGATAATCGTCATCACCGGCGGCCCAGGTACAGGAAAGACCACATCTATCCGGGCCATCCTTGCCATGTTTGACAGACTTGATATCAAAACCCTTTTGACCGCGCCAACCGGCCGGGCGGCCAAACGTATGACTGAGCTTACAGGCCGGGAGGCCTCCACTGTACACAGACTTCTGGAGGCCAAATTTGCCGACGATGGCGAGCGCGTGGTTTTCACAAAGGACGAGAGCGACAGGCTGGACTGCGGCGCGGTTATATTAGACGAGTGCTCAATGGTTGACATAACTCTTATGGACGCGCTCCTGCGCGCCTTACCGGAGGATGCAAGGCTTGTAATGGTGGGAGATGCGGATCAGCTCCCGTCGGTAGGACCGGGAAATGTGTTCTCGGCCGTCATACGCAGCGGAGTGATCCCCACGGTGAGGCTCACGGAGATATTCCGGCAGAATGAGGGCAGCCGCATAGTGCGTAACGCCCATCTTATAAACAGCGGCGAGCACCCGGATCTGTCGGAAAACGCCGGGGATTTTTTCAGACTTCGCCGGCTCCAGGCGGCAAGCTCTGTGGAGACAATAACGGAGCTCTGTGCCGTAAGACTGCCGGGGAAGATGAATATTCCGTCCTGCGATATTCAGGTGCTCTCACCTACCAGAAAGGGAGAGCTTGGCACCTACAATCTGAATAAAAAGCTTCAGGAAGTGCTGAATCCCCAGAGCAAGGACAAAAAAGAAAAGGCCTTTGGCGACGCGGTGTTCCGTGAGGGCGACAGGGTGATGCAAATTCGCAATAATTATGATATAATATGGCGAAACGAGAATAACACACTAACTGGCAGCGGAATATATAACGGGGACATTGGCCGGATATGCGCCATAGACATGGACGCTGAGACCCTGACGGTGAATTTTGACGGGAGGATAGCGAGCTACGGCTTTGATTCTCTGCTTGAATTGGAGCACGCCTGGGCGATGACAGTACATAAGGCGCAGGGCAGCGAATATCGTGCTGTTATTCTGGCGCTCAGCCCCGGCTCTCAGATGCTCATGACAAGGGACGTGCTGTATACAGCCGTCACAAGGGCCAGGGAGCTGCTTATTCTTGTGGGCGATGACCAGACAGCATATCAGATGATAGACAACTTCAGGCAGTCTAAAAGATATACGGCACTCAGAGTCAGACTGCGCGCCCTGCGTGGTGTGTCATGAAGCTGTTCGACTGGCTGCTGGAGCTGTTTTATCCCACGCGCTGCGCGTTCTGCCGCAAGCTTACCGGCAAAAGCGGTATGACGGTGTGCGCTGACTGCCGCAGGCATCTGCCATATACAATGGGAGACGGCCAGCGGCAAAAGCTCACGTTTATTCCATGCTGTGTATCCCCGCTATACTATGAGGGAGACGTCAGGGAGTCTCTTTTGCGGTATAAATTTCATGGCGCAGCGGCTTATTCCCGCGTATATGGGGAATTTATGTCAAAATGTATTGACGAAAACAAGATTTCCTGCGATATTATCACATGGGTGCCTTTGAGCCGACGTCGTCTTCGCCGCCGTGGCTATGATCAGGCAAGGCTTCTGGCGGAGGAGATCGCAGCAAAACACGGGGTTCCCTGTTTGCCGCTGTTAAAGAAGACCCGCAATAACCCGGCCCAGTCGGGCACAGGCGGCCCAGAAAAACGCCGGGCAAACGTAAACGGCGTATATGAGGCCATAAACGGCGACAAATTCAAAGACCGCAGTGTGCTGTTGGTGGATGACATCGTAACAACAGGCACTACACTTTCAGAGTGCGCACGCGTACTCAGAGCCTCCGGTGCAAAGCGCGTCATGGCGGCAACTGCGGCCAGAGCGAAAAATTAAAATAATTCAGACTTTGAGGTGAAACCATATGCTCATATTTGAAAGAGACATTGCAGTGGACATGGGGACTTCGTCAACTCTGCTTTTCGAGCAGGGAAAGGGCGTCGTTTCGCGGGAGCCAACCGTGGTAGCGGTGGACAAGTTCAGCGGCAGAATTCTCAAGGTGGGTCAGGACGCGCAGAAGATGCTGGGCCGGACCCCTGCGAATATTGTCGCCATACATCCAATCAGCGCCGGTGTTATCTCTGACTATGAGATGTCGGCGCAGATGCTGCGCGAGCTTGTGAGCCGCATAACATCATTCAGCCTTTTTAAGCCCTGTCTGCTGGCCTGTGTGCCAAGCAGCATAACCGGCGTTGAGGAGCGGGCTGTTATCGACGCGGCAATAGAGGCAGGCGCAAGAAAGGTATATCTGCTGGAGACTGCTGTGGCCACCGCTATGGGCGCGGGCGTGGATATATCAAAGGCGGACGGACATATGGTTATTGATATAGGCGGCGGCACTACAGAGATCGCGGTTGTATCCGTCGGCGGAGTTGTGGAGTGCGAGTCTATCAAGGTGGCCGGCTCAAGTTTCGACGAGGCCATCGTCAAATATGTGCGGCGTAAGCACAATATGCTCATTGGTCTCAGCGCGGCAGAAGAGCTTAAGCGCAGTATAGGCTGCGTTATTCAGCGCCCTGACATTGGACTTGAGGAGATAAAGGGCCGCAATTTGACAAACGGCCTGCCAAAGACCGTGAGTATCAGCGCAAATGAGCTTATAGAGGCTTTTGTTGAGCCAATGAACCATATACTTGAGGCCATACACACCGTGCTTGAGCGCACACCGCCACAGCTGGTGGGCGATCTGGACAAAAACGGCATAATCATGTCCGGCGGCGGCAGCCTTATCTACGGCATAGACCGGCTCATAGAGCGCAGCACCGGTATTCGCACGGTGGTGGTGGACGACGCCGTATCCTGCGCCGCATATGGCGCGGGGAAAATGCTCAAGCATCTTGAAGATATGCAGGACGGCATGATGAATTTCTACCGCAAGAGACAGCTCAAGGGCTGATAACAATACATTATCACAAGGAGGCAGAATATGAGCATACAGGGCCTTTTCAAAAAAAAGGATACCACGCCACGCTGCTCCGCGGTTATTGTGGCTGCGGGTAATTCACAGCGGATGGGTTTCGATAAGATAATGACCGAGCTTTCCGGACTGCCGGTACTTGTCAGAACGCTCAGGGCGTTTCAACAATCTGAGCTGGTGGACGAGATCATTGTTGTGACGCGTATGGATAAGATAGAAGAGACGGCGGAGCTGTGCAGGAGATACGGCATAGATAAGATAAGCAGGGTCGTCTGCGGCGGGAAGACAAGGATGGAGTCCGCGCTTGCAGGCGTATCGGAGGTGCGCCGTGGGGCAAAACTAATTGCGATCCACGATGGGGCGCGTCCGCTTGTCACACAGGACGTTATTCTCCGGGCCATATATGCCGCAAACGACTATATGTCGGCAGTGCCGGTCATAAAAAGCACGGACACGCTGAAAACCGTCAATGACAAGGGCACGGTCATCGGCTCTGTGGACAGGACCAGTGTTGTCAGGGTACAGACACCGCAGGTGTTCAGCGCTGATATTATAAAGGGAGCGCTGACTAAAGCGGTTACGGAGGAGCTGACCTTTACGGACGACTGCTCCGCCATAGAGATGAT
>CAYFSB010000147.1:2822-4970 GCA_964345655.1 uncultured Oscillospiraceae bacterium | reverse complement strand
CCTGAATAATACTCTCGCAATACCAAACCTTTTATAGGGGTGTGCACTGCTGCACACCCCTATTTTAAAGTTATAGAACTTTTAATGAGGCGCTTATGAAAAAGGAAAATGCAGCAATAATAGAGATGCTTATCTGTGCGACACTGTGGAGCATCGCAGGTATATTCATTAAGCTCTTGCCCTGGAGCGGTTTTGCCGTGGCCGGCATGCGCAGCCTTGTGGCCGGGCTAACCATCGCCATATATATGGCGATAAAAAAATACAGATACATAATCAATAAAAAGACGCTGGTCTCCGGAGTGCTGACCGCCTGTGTGTACACCTGCTTTGTCTGCTCAAACAAGCTGACCACTGCGGCTAACGCAATAGTGCTGCAGTTCACCTCTCCGGTGTTTATCGTCATCTTCTCTGCACTAATATTCAAAACTAAAATTAAAAAATCAGATTTGCTGGTCGTGCTCTTTACCCTTGCGGGTATTGCGCTGTTCTTCTTCGATCAGCTCAAGCCCGGATATGTCGCGGGGAATCTGGTGGCGATCGCGGCGGGGATGTTTATGGCGGGGATGTTCATGTCAGTGGGCGGGCTTAAAACCCAGGAGCGTTTCAGCGCCATTTTGACAGGGCAGCTCATCACCTTCCTTATAGGCCTGCCCTCGATTATTATCACAAAGCCGGAGATTACTTTCACGGCTGTTCTGTGCATACTGGCACTGGGCGTTTTTCAGCTGGGTATTTCGAATATACTCTACATAAAGGCCTCGGAATTCTGCCCGCCTCTGGCCTGCTGCCTGCTGGGCGCGGTGGAGCCGCTGCTTAATCCCGTCTGGGTGTTCCTGTTCAACGGTGAGCGGCCGGGGATTTTTGTGCTGGTGGGCTGTGTAATCGTGGTGGTGTCTGTGACTGTCTGGTGTATATACGGACAGGAAAAGACCCCTGCTAAACAGGAATGAAGGTTTATGGCTGATGCTTGATACACTGCGGGAAAAAGCAAATAATCTGCCCCTGCTGCCGGGCGTGTATATCATGCTTGACCAGCAGGGCCAGGTAATATATGTGGGCAAAGCAAAAAAACTGAAAAATCGAGTCAGCAGCTATTTTCACGGGGAGCACCTGCCCAAGGTGGCGGCCATGGTGGAAAAGGTGGCGGACTTCAATGTTATTGTGGCCGGCAGCGAGTTTGAGGCGCTGGTGCTGGAAAACTCACTTATAAAGCGGCACAAGCCCCACTACAACATCCTGCTGAAGGACGACAAGGGCTACCCGTTTATCCGGGTGGACGTGAAGAGCCAATACCCGGCCATGACCCTTGTCAGCAAACCCGGAAAGGACAAGGCCCGTTATTTCGGCCCATATGGAGGCAGAAGCCAGACGAGAGACATTATAAGCACCATCAGCAAAGCCCTGCTGCTGCCGGATTGCAGCAGAAAATTCCCAAGGGATATCGGCAACGACAGACCCTGTCTAAACTACCACATGGGCTGCTGTGCGGGCTGGTGCCGAAAGGACAGCGACGCTGAGGAATACCGCCGCCGCATGCAGCAGGCGCTGCTTATACTGGACGGAAAGAGCGGGGAGCTGACGGATGAGCTCAGAGCACAGATGGAGCAGGCCGCAGATGAGCTGCGCTTTGAACGGGCGGCGGAGATACGCGACCGGCTCAAAGCGGTGGAAAGTCTTGAAAACAGACAGAGGGTCATCTCGACCGTGTTTGCGGATACCGATGCGGTGGGCTTTTGTCGGGGCGCGAAGAGCTGCTTTGCCGTGCTGCATTTTGTGGATGGGGATCTGGTGGGGAAGGACGCGGAGATGCTGGATGAGCCGCTGGAGGATGACAGCGAGGCGGTCTCTGACTTTGTGCGGCAGTATTACACGGCCCACAGAGGCGGCTGGCCTAAGTCCATACTGCTGCCCTGCGAGATAGAGGACAGGGAGGCCATGGAGACCCTTCTCAGCGAGAGCGCCGGGCGCAGAATATATATTGAGAATCCAAGGCGGGGAGAGCGCCTGCGGCTCATCGAGAGCGCGGCTGTAAATGCCCGCGAGGAGGTGCAGCGGCGCACGACCGCCGCCCAGCGCCGGTCAAAAACGCTGGAATGGCTGCAAAAAGCTCTGGGTATGGAAAACTTTCCCATGCGCATAGAGGCTTTT
>CAYFSB010000147.1:1789-2737 GCA_964345655.1 uncultured Oscillospiraceae bacterium | reverse complement strand
AAGCCGCTGAAAAGGGACTACAGGAAGTTTCGCATAAGGGATATGGAGATAAGGGATGACTATGCCAGCATGTATCAGGCGGTCTACCGGCGGTTGAAGCGCTACGCGGACGGGGACGAGAAGTTTTCTCCGCTGCCGGATCTGCTGCTTATAGACGGCGGAGACAGGCATGCCGCCACTGCCAGAGCCGCGGCGCAGGAACTGGGGATCGACATACCCATATTCGGCATGGTGAAGGACGACAGGCACAGGACCCGCGCACTTATAAGCCCGGACGGGCAGGAGACAGGCATAAGCTCCAATCAGGCGGTGTTTGCCCTCATCGGCTCAATACAGGAGGAGACCCACCGCAGTGCCATTGAATATCAGCGCAACCTCAGAAATGAGAGCTATGGTTCCGAACTGGACAAAATAGAGGGAGTTGGACCAAAGCGCCGTGCGGAGCTGATAAAATACTTTAAATCCGTGAAAGCCATACGGGGCGCGGAGCTGGAACAGCTGAAGCTTGTGCTGCCCGGCAATACCGCCCAGACGGTGTATGACTATTTTCATAGGGAAGAGAGTGAGAGAGAATGAGAGTAATTACAGGCACTGCCAGAGGCAGAAGGCTGAAGACTCCGGAGGATTACGATATACGGCCTACCACGGACAACGTGAAGGAGTCTATATTCAATATTATCCAGTTTGACATTGAGGGCAGAAAGGTGCTGGATCTTTTTGCCGGAACGGGGCAGCTGGGTATAGAGTGTCTCAGCCGCGGGGCAGAGAGTGTTGTCTTTGTTGACCAGAGCCGGGAGGCGGTGAAAATCGTCAAAGAAAACCTGAAGAACTGCGGGATGAATGCAGCGGTGTTTCAGGAGGATGCACTGGGCTTCCTGCGCCATTGCGGAAAATTCGACCTGATATTTCTTGACCCGCCATATGATGCCGAATTGTATGAGCCTGCAC
>CAYFSB010000147.1:0-1779 GCA_964345655.1 uncultured Oscillospiraceae bacterium | reverse complement strand
CTGCACTGAAAATAATCAATTTGGTTGACATATTGTCGGATGGTGGTATAATAGTCTGCGAGTCGCGCCGTGAAAAAGCGCTCCCGGAAGTGACCGCACCCTATTGTAAACACAGGGAATATAATTATGGTAAGGTCAAGATCTGCATATACGCAAAGGAAACGTCCGATGAGTACAGCAATATGTCCGGGCAGCTTTGACCCGATAACACTTGGCCACATAAATATAATCCGGCGCTCGGCGCAGATATTCGACAATGTGGTCGTCTGCATTATGCACAACGCCATGAAACCTTCGCCCATGTTTACCGTGGAGGAGAAGATGGATATGGTTCGCCGCGTTGTGGCCAAATACCCCAATGTGACGGTCGACTCATATGATGGGCTTTTGGCAGAGTATGCGAAAAAATATGATGGCGCTGTTGTTGTAAAGGGACTTCGGGCGGCATCGGATTTTGAGTCTGAGTTTCAGATGGATCTCATAAATAAAAAGATAAATCCCGCTCTTGAGACAATGTTTTTGACTGCCAGCGAGAAATATACTTTCCTCAGCTCTTCCGTAGTTCGGGAGATGGCAATGTACGGGGCAAGTCTGAGCGGACTGGTGCCGGACGAGATAATCGGAGATATTCAGCGCAAAGTTGTGCAGTGGAGGAAAAGCTGATGGATAATAACGACATCATTGAATTGCTGGACATCCTGTATGGCATGGTTACAGAGGCTTGGGGCGTCCCGCTTGGCAATGACAAGTGTATAATTGAGCGGGAAAAGACCGTTGAGATAATTAATGATATCAAGGCCAGTCTGCCTACGTCCATTGCAGAGGCCAAGCGCCTTGTGGCGGCCAGAGACGAGTTTATCGGAAATGCCAAACGCGAGGCAGAGGCCCTGCGCAAGAGCGCCGAGGAAAAGGCCCGCGCCATGGTGGAGGAACAGGAGATAGTCCGCGTGGCCAGAGCAAAGAGCGCAGAGATGATAGCGTCGGCCGAGGCCAAATCAAAGGAACTGCGCAAAGTGGCCAGCGACTATGTGGATGATATCATGCGCAAGACTGAGGAGAGCATGAGCACCGCGCTGAACACGGTCCAGACCGCACACAACGCCATTAAAGCCGCCAGCGGCAGTCCTGCGCCCAAAGCGCCTGCACAGAATACAGTCCAGAATAAAAAGAGCGAGGAATGATCGCAGCGCCCAAAGCCCTGACAAACAAGAGTTTCGTATCCTGATACCGGGAATTCCCGGTATCAGGATATTTTTTTCTTTATACCCTAACTTCCACTCAATACTAAATGGGTGAGAAAAATGACAAAAAACAAAAAAAGTTTTCCTTGATTTTTGAGTTATGACAACCTATAATGGTAGTGAAAAGTGGAATGAAGTGGTGGGAAATGGAGAAATTTCCCGCTTGAAAAGGGGGAAGATCATCCGTGACGGGCGAGTACCAGCATTCTCTGGACAATAAGGGCCGTTTATTTATACCATCAAAGCTCAGAGACGAGTTGGGCGATGTTTTTTTTGTGACGCTGTCCATGGATAAATGCCTCTGCGCCTACAGCAGCGAGAATTGGCAGGCTTTTTCTGACAAGGTAAATGCGATGCCCTACGTGAAGCAGCGCAAAATGCGCCCGCTTTTTGCCCACGCCGCCAGATGTGAGCTGGACAGCCAGGGCAGGGCTCTTATTCCTCAGAATCTGAGGGATTACGCAGGTTTTACCAAAAATGTGACGGTGGTGGGCTGCAATAATCACGCTGAGCTGTGGGACAGCGAGGCATGGAGCAG
>CAYFSB010000146.1:500-4971 GCA_964345655.1 uncultured Oscillospiraceae bacterium | reverse complement strand
TTCCAAATCTGTTTCAAAGCAGGATGTTGTAATTACCAGCGTATCTAATTCTTTTCCGGCAAAGCCGCAGCAAGAAACCTTAGATGCAGGAAGGACTATCTCTTCGATCACCTTGGCACTAAATGGGTCAATTCTAAATACTTTTCCGGCCCCCCAGACTGCGGCCCAAAGCATGTCATCGCTATCAATCGTCATGCCGTCAAATTCGCCAAGGCCGTCAGGAACACCAATAATCTTTCGCCTATTCGAAAGAAGTCCATCGACCATGTTAAAATCAAAGGCCTCAATAACTTTATTTGGGGAATCGCAATAGAAGAGCGTTTTCCCATCGGCTGACCATGCGAGACCATTGGAACATCCCACATTGTCAAACAACAACTTGCTGGCCCCATCCGAATCCACCCTGTAAAATCCATCCATGCGGTTTGAGTCTTTCGTCCCTACATAGAACCTTCCGTCTGGCCCAACCTTTCCGTCGTTAAATCTTCTGCCCATAAATTGCGGTAAATCGCAAAAAAGAGTAAAAGATCCATCTGGCTCCAGATAGCTAATATTTTTCTCGGTTGCCGCAAGGATCTTTCCATTATCACACAAGGCCAGACAACTTATAAGTCCCGGATAGTCATGTCTCGTCCAAGCCCCCCTAAGCCCTTTGAGCACACGAATGCTGTTCTCTCGAAATGCTACAACGTAAAGTTCCTCTTTTTCATCATTCCAAAGAGGCCCCTCTCCCACTTCAAGGTGTGCATCGTCAAGCAAAATCAATCTGCAATCCATTAGTATCTTCCGGAGTTAATGCTATCCACGCCGCCGTCAATAATCAGACCTGTACCGGTAGCATTACCGCTATTGTCGCTTGCAAGGAACCACACGCCATTCGCAATATCAGATGCAGTAGACACTCTTCCAATAGGAACCAACTCATTGCGTTTGCGACGAGTTTCTTCGTCCAAAGCATCATAGCGAGTTGTATATATAGGTCCGGGAAGCAAGCAGTTTACGCGAATACCATATTGTCCCAGATCGACAGCCAGCGACTTGGTCAGTGAAAGAATTGCACCCTTGGATGCGTTATATGAGCTACGAAGCACATTACAATCTCTATATGTAATAGAACCAATAAATACAATCGTCCCCTTATTATCAGCTCCAACCATGTCTCTTGCGACAGTCCGCGCTAAATTAAAGTTTCCGATGACATTTGCTCTTATCACATCGGCCCAGTCATTTATATTGACGGTAAGTGGGTCCTGATTAAGCCCCTGTGCCGCAGCACAAAGAACCAACGTGTCTAAAATGTAGCCATGTTCGCGCACGAAAGTGACTACTTCTTCAGTCTTATCAATATCTGCGATATCGTAGCCAATACCATAGCACGGCACATTATACTTTGAGCGAATTTTCTCCGCCGCAGCGCTGGCGTCCTCTTCGCGGCGGCTTGTAATAAAAACCGCATAACTCTCAGAGGCAAATTTTTCAGCAATTGCAAATCCAGAATTGCGGGTGGCACCGGTTATAAGAACACTTTTCATAAAAAATATCCTTTCCCATCCAGTTTCAAAAGTTGGCTGTGATGCATAAAAAGAACTTCATTGTAGCCCTTGCTTTTTGTATGTGACGTTATTATATATCACAATTTTCGTGTTGTATAGTTGATTATTTCTTGATATAATATAGATATAATTTATATTTCAAAAGGAGGTCCTACCATGCAGTTATCAGAAATAGATGCATTTCTTGCAGTCGTAAAGACAGGATCACTTTCTGCGGCAGCGGAGCAACTATATGTAACACAGCCCACCTTATCTCACAGAATACAGTCCTTGGAAAAGGAACTCGGATATCGTCTTTTTTCCAGAAGCAAGGGACAACGCCATGTAGAAATGACTCCCAAGGGGCGAGAGTTTATTATGACCGCCGAAAAATGGAGTAGTCTGTGGGTTGAAAGCAAAAATATTGGAAAAATGTCGCCCAAGCCAGTATTCCGTATAGCAGCTACACAGACGCTAAGCAATTATGTTATGCCGGATGTCTATTCTGAATTTACATCAAGAAAACTGCCAATCGCTCTTGAGTTGTACTCCCTCCACTATCAAGAATGCTATTCAGCAATTGCCGACCATGATGTTGACGCTATATTTGTTTCAAGAACCATGCCATCAAATCGGGTCTCTTCAATCCCCATTTTATCGGAGAAAATGGTTTTGCTCTGCAGCACTTTTAGTCCCTATGTCGGCCCAGTGCGTCCTCAGGACTTACCAGTTAGTAAAGGAATTTATATGTTATGGAATCATGAATACGCAATGTGGCATGAGGCCTTCTTTGGTCTAAGGCAATATAGTGTTTATGCGGACAATATGCGCTTGGTTGAGAAAATATTAGAAACATCCGACATGTGGGCAATTGTCCCCATTTCTGCTGCACGGAATGTTGTAAAAAGTGAACGGCTTCGTTATCTTGATTTGCTTGACTCTCCTCCAGATCGAACAATTTTTCTGCTGACAACGGAACCTCAACACGAATATACTCCCCTGCTTGTAGAAGATCTGCAACGTGTAATGAGCTAAAAAGCAAGATTTATTATAGTCGAAGTAACATCCATGGTTCGGAGCACGCTGGAAGCATCTAAAGATTAAAAATGGGCGGACAGCCGTGTAGCTGCCCGCCTATTTTTAATTATCGCGTTGTCCGAATCAGTGATTGCGTTTTTAGCAAAAGCGCAGCCAGCACACGCTGATCTTCCCGCTCCGTCCACCATTGGGGCTTCAAAAATTGAAGTACCTGCTCTGCCCATAAATAATCTTGATGTGTCAAAGAATGCACCACTTTTGCATTGCTTGAGCCGTAGAGGGTATTGCTCACACATGGGCCAATATCCCTACAACTATATTCTTATCATGTCGCATAGGGTTTATTTTAGCAGTTATGCGCCAAATAATCAACAAAGATTGTAGTTTTATAGCTGCACGCCCATATAGATGTCATCTTTATGCAAAAAAATATAATGTTTTTTGAAACATTGGCTACCAAAAATGTAAAAGGCATGTTATAATTGATTGTCATATTGCAACCTGAAAATTTACACTCTGAATAAGGGGGATAAATATACCATGAAAAAGATTCTTGTTCTCGAAGATGAGGCCAACATCCGCAGCTTCGTGGTCATCAACCTTCGCCGCAGCGGGTTTGAACCGGTAGAGGCGGAAAACGGCGCCGCGGCTCTGGAAAAGCTGAAGGTGAATCCGGATATCTGCCTTGCGCTGCTGGATGTGATGCTGCCTGACATCGACGGCTTTGAGGTCTGCCGCCGCATCAGGGCCTCAGGCTCCAAAATGGGCATTATCATGCTCACCGCCAAAAGCCAGGAGATCGACAAGGTCACTGGCCTTATGACCGGGGCAGACGACTATGTGACCAAGCCCTTCTCCCCGGCAGAGCTTACAGCCAGAGTGGACGCGCTTATCCGCCGTCTGGGCATAGACGAGGATGAGAAGGCCTCAGCCGAGCTTTCAAGCGGCCCCTTCCTGCTTAACACCCGCAACCGCACTCTTGAAAAAGACGGCCAGCGGCTGAAGCTCACCCAGATAGAGTACATGCTCATGAAGCTCTTCATGGAAAATCCCGGCAAGGCCATGTCCAGAGAGGATATCCTCGCCGCCGTCTGGGGCAATGATTTTGCAGGCGAGCTGAAGACCGTGGATGTGAACATCCGCAGGCTTCGCATAAAGATAGAGACCGACCCAACAGAGCCGGAATACCTTACAACGATATGGGGCTACGGCTATAAATGGGGGTACTGATTATCCCCGCAGCCCGAAAGCCGGGCATATATCTCATTAGGAAGTATAATTGATGTTTAAAAATCTGAAGATCCAGCTTTTCGTGTCCAGCCTTGCCGCTCTCGCCCTGCTGCTGCTGGGTGTATGGGCGGTCACAAGAGGGTATACGCTCTGGGCAATTGTGACGATCGTGACAGCATGTGTATACATCGTCCTTGTGAATCTCTGGTTCTGGCGCTATGTGTCCGACCCCATAGACGAGCTGACGGTTTTTGCCAGACGCATCGCCTCCGGCAGCTACGGCGGGAAGCTGGACTCCAGCAACGACAACGAGCGGGGCCGGCTGACCGACGAGATAAACAACATGTCTGAAAAGGTGGCAGTGGCGGAAAAATCCAGAACAGAATTTATCTCCCAGGTCTCTCATGAGCTGCGCACGCCGCTTACGGCCATCACCGGCTGGAGCGAGACAATAGCCTATGACCCCGCCGTCCAGGGGGACTCTCTCAGGGGCATCCACATTATCTCCAAGGAGGCCGAAAGGCTCACGGGGATGGTGAAGGAGCTGCTGGAGTTTACCCGTATTCAGGACGGGCGGTTCAACCTGCGCCTTGAGCTGATAGATATTGCCGCAGAACTTGAGGACGCCCTGTTTACATATGGGGAGCTTATGCGTCAGGCAGGTATGGAGA
>CAYFSB010000146.1:0-466 GCA_964345655.1 uncultured Oscillospiraceae bacterium | reverse complement strand
CGCTGAGATCCCCCTTATCCCCGGCGACCCGGAGCGGCTAAAGCAGGTATTTTTAAACCTGCTTGACAACGCTGTAAATCATGGCGGCGACGGGAAGAAGATCGACGTGACTATCTCCGCCGAGGCCGACGGAGTCCACATAGGCATCAGGGATTACGGCCACGGCTTCCCTGAGGGTGAACTGCCCCATGTGAAGGAGAAATTCTACAAAGGCAGCTCAAAGAACCGAGGTACCGGCATAGGTCTCGCCGTCTGTGACGAGATAGTTACCCGGCATAACGGCAGACTCAACATACAAAATGCCCCCGGCGGCGGCGGCCTTGTGACCGTGCTGCTGCCGTATACTTCAAATTAAATCTACAGGAGAGAGATATGCCGGAAAACAATAACAGCTGCGCCTTTCGCACATCCATCGGCGGTCAGGCACTTATAGAGGGTATATTGATGCGCGCCCCCAAAAAGCAGG
>CAYFSB010000145.1:0-4974 GCA_964345655.1 uncultured Oscillospiraceae bacterium | reverse complement strand
TCATGGGGCAGCCAGCCGCAGTCCACAAGAGGTCTTGAGCTTGCAAGCTCGCCTCCAAGCAGTTCCGCCAGCTCACGCAGCATCTCCAGATCCTCAGGACTCTTTATGCCGCGTCCGCCGGAGACCAGCACGCTGCAGTCGGCAATGGGCTTGCCTTCAAACACGCGCTTCTCGGTGGATATGACGGTATAGCAGTCATCCGCTTCCACATCCACCTTCTCCAGAGTGAAGCCGCCCTTTGCGCCCTCAATGGGGCTGATGGGTGAAAACACCTTGGGATGGACTGTGACCATCTGGGGACGTCTCTCCTTGATGCAGATATGGGAGAGAATATTCCCGCCGAAGTTGGGGGTGGTCTGAACGAATATGCCGTCTTCATCCACATCCAGGTCAATGGCATCGGCGGTGAGGCCGGTGCGCAGATTGCACATCACGCGGGGTGCCAGATCTCTGCCCTGGGGACTTGCGGGGAAGAGGAATATGGAGGGCTTATACTTCTCGGAAAGCTCGGTCAATACCTTTGCATAGGGACGGGCGCTGTATACTTCCAGGTTGTCGTTCTCGGCAGCGATGACGTTTTCCGCGCCGTAAGCATAGAGCTTGTCGGCCAGAACAGCCACATCCTTGCCCAGCACTACTGCGGTTATCTCATCCACGCCGCCAAGCTTGGCCTTGAGATCCGCTGATTTTGCCAGCAGCTCGAATGTTGTGCCGGAGAGAACGCCGTTTTCCTGCTCGGCGAACACCCATATGCCTTTATAATCTTCTTTAGCCATGTGTTCGCCTCCTTATATCAGCTTTTCTTTTTCGAGAGTATCCACAATGGCGCGGGCCATTGCGTCCACTTCTCCGGTGAAATACTTTGTCTCGGTATGGCGCTTGTGCGGCTCAAATCTCTTCTTGTTTGAACAGCGGGAGCCTGCCACGCCCACCATACCCGGATCGCAGCCCAGATCCGCACAGTTCCACACTGCCCGCGGCTTCTTGAGCGCTTTCATTATATTGATGGGGGTGGGGTATCTGGGGGTGTTGATCTCACTGCACACGGTGATGAGTGCGGGCAGCTTGACCCGGACCGTCTCAAATCTATCGGGCAGCATACGGCGGCAAATGGCATATCCGTCCTCGACACTCACCTTGTCCACCAGAGTGACCTGGGGGATGCCAAGAAATGCCGCAATGATGGGGCCGGTCTGAGCAGTCTCCGCGTAAGTGGCGTGACGTCCGCAGATGAGAAGGTCGAAATCGCCGATCTTCTCCGCGGCCTTTGCCAGCGGATAGCCGGTGGCCAGGGTGTCCGCGCCGCCGAGAGCCCGGTCACTGAGAAGTACAGATTCGTCGCAGCCCATGGCCAGAGCCTTTTTCAGGACATCGTCTGCCTGAGGGGGCCCCATGCTGATGGCTATTACCTGCCCGCCGCACTGAGCCTTGAGCTGAAGAGCGGTCTCAACGCCGTTGGCATCAAAGGGGTTAATGACACTCTGCACGCCGTCGCGCATCAGGTTACCGGTGCGCGGGTCCAGCTTCACATCATCAGTATCCGGTACTTGTTTTACAAATACCAATATCTTCATACTTTTTTCTCCAGACACTAAATATATTCTTTGGTCGATTTAAAAATTACTTCTGAGCGAGAACGGTTCCACTGACTATCATGCGCAGGATCTCGGTGCTGCCTTCCATGACGGACCACACACGGATATCGCGCAGGAGGCGCTCAATGTCGTACTCCTTGCTCATGCCGTTTCCGCCGAACACAGCCTGAGCCTGGATGCAGATCTGGGTGCCCTTTTCAGTGGCAAACAGCTTTGCAGCGGCGGCATCCAGCGAGCAGCGCCCGCCGGCGTCCTTGGTGGTGGCGGCATCGTATGCCAAAAGCTGCATGGCCTTGATGTCGGCATACATGTCGGCAAAGCGGAAAGCCAAACCCTGGAATGCCTTGATGGGCTTGCCAAAGGCCTTGCGCTCATTGGCATATGCCTTTGCAAGATTCATGGCGTGCTCGGAAATGCCCGCGCAGACGGCAGCGGCGCTTATACGGCCGATGTCCAGAGTCTGCATGGCCATCTTGAAGCCCTTGCCGCGAGCACCCAGCAGAGCGCTCTTAGGCAGCTTGATGTTGTTGAAAGCCAGCTCACAGGTGGCGGAGCCGCGAACACCCATCTTCTCCTCGAACTTGCCTACAGCCAGACCTTCAGTGCCCTTCTCAAGCAGGAAGGCGGAGATGCCGTTGGTGCCCTGATCAGGATCGGTCATAGCGAGAATTATGTAGTAGTCGGCGATGCCGGAGTTGGTTATCCAGGCCTTGCCGCCGTTGAGTACCCAGCCATCCTCGGTCTCTACGGCCAGAGACTTGATGCCTGCTGCATCGGAGCCTGCGGATGCCTCGGTAAGGCCAAAGGCAAATATCTTGCCGGCCACTGCCTCGGGCATATATTTCTGACGCTGTTCCTCGGTGCCGTTTTCAAGAATCAGGTTTGCGGCCAGCCAGTGCCCGCCCATGAATGTGGCGATGCTGGCGCTGCCCTTTGCAAACTCCTGAGCAATGATAGTGGTGTCGACGATTCCGCCGCCGCCGCCGCCGTACTGCTCCGGTATATTGGCACCCATAAAGCCGGCCTCGGCTATCTTGTGGTAAAGATCCCAGTCAAAACCGTTCTCGTCCATCCACTTGTCGCGGGGGGCGATTTCGTTCTTGGTGAACTCCCTTGCCATGTCCTGGATCATTTTCTGCTCTTCGGTAAACTGAATTAACATCTTAGAACCTCCTTGATACTGTATTATAACAGAGAGATGCAATTTTGCAAAAACTGTTATACTTATTTCAATTGTATTAAAATAAACATTTCAGTTTTTGTCAAAAACCTGTTGCAGATCTCCTTTGACGGTATAACTGTACCACCGCTGTTGAGTAATGTCAACAAGTTAACTTACTTTCGCCGACAGTTTTGGCAGTTTTGACAAAAACTGTGGGACTGTTCTATTTTTAACAACAACACATGCGCGGCTTTTTGCAGAACACGTTGACACATTTCAAGCAGTCTGTTATATTGATATAAAAGAAAGCACGAAAAGCCGGACGGATTTTCTCGCCCGGTTATAATTACCGGGTAAGCACCGGGGATAATTTCTTGTTATTGGAGATGCATTGAGTGTCAGGAAAAAAGGAAAAGGTTTTAAAATATATAGCTGCGCTCCCGGCGGGGGCGAAGGTGTCGGTCAGAAACCTGGCAAAGGATCTGGAGGTCAGTGAGGGGACGGCATATAAAGCGATAAAGCAAGCGGAGGAACTGAAGCTTGTGGAGACCAAGTCCCGTGCGGGCACAGTCCGGCTGCATCAGGATATTTTTTCGGAGGCAAGGCCTGTAACGTTGGCCAATGAGATAGGCAGACTTGGTCTCAGCGTGATGGAGGGAGCCGAGTACGCGGATGCGCCAATAGGGCGGATAGTCATGGGCGACGGGAGCCTGGACCAGTTTAAGAGCAGCGTTTTGGACGCGGGTCCAAACGCGCTGTGTCTTGTGGGAGACAGACCGGATCTGCTGTTTTTTGCCGCGTCTCACGGCGTAAATATAATAGTAACAAACGGCACTCAGCCCGGCGAGGCGCTGCTGGCCACAGCAAGGGAGCATGGAGCCTGTGTGCTGTCATCGGTTCAGGACAGCAGTATTGTGCTGAATTTCCTCCGCTCCGATATGAAGATAAATTATCAGGTGACGGATTCCGATCTGGCGGACAGGTGGATGCGTACCCCGCCGTATCTGTATTATAATGATATAGTAGCCGACTGGTACAGCTCATACAGGCCGGTATTTTCACTGGGCGCCAAGTGCGCGGTGGTGGATGACGACCTGCACATATGCGGCAATATTGACGCGGCCAGGGCGCTTGCCGCAGCGCCCTCCACAAAAATCGCCAGTCTGTATTCCAACGACGAGGCGTTTTTTTCGGTGGATGAGACCACACCCATGTATGAGATAGCAAAGCTCATGATTTCCAATGAGTGCTCAGTGGCCTATGTGACGCGAAACGATGTGCTCTGCGGCGTGGTAACGTCAAACGACGTGCTCAGGTACTATCAGTATAATCCCACGGCCAGCGGTGAGGCGGCTCATCTGCCCGCGCTGGAGCTGATAAGCACCTCGTCTCAGCGCAGCGTGTATACCATTCAGCTTGGCGGCGCCCAGCGGGGTTCAACCGATGTGCTGCTGGATATAATAAACGCTGCCGCGAAAAAGTTTTGTAAAGAGCAATATTCTAAGGAGTGCAGCTTCACAACCGGCACGTTTTATACAAAGGTTGCCGCTGTGCCCTGTGATATTATGCTATCCTGTGAGATACAGCAGACTTTACAATCGGGTTTTATTTTTGAGGTAGAGATGTATAATGAGACCAACAGTTTTGCCAAATGTATAATTACCGCTGCAGTGAGCGGGACAGAAGCCTAAAAAGAATTAACGATAGAAGGACACGTTTCATTATGTATTATCTAAGTGAGCAGCAGATAGCCCTAAAGGTGAGGATCCGTGATTTTATAGACAGGGAGGTTGGCCCGATTACAGCGCAGCTTGACCAGAGCGGCGCGTATCCCGGAGAAATAGTAAAAAAGCTGGCAAATATGGGCTTCTGTTCATTCCCTTTTTCAAAGGAGCTTGGGGGAGCCGGACTTGGCCTGATCGAGAGCGTGATATTTCTTGAGGAGATATCCAGAGGAATGGCCTCTCTCGGCCTTATTTTTTGCGCGCATATGCTCCCATGCTGCTACACGGTACGAGATCTGGTAAGCGAAAAACAAAAGCAGGAGTGGCTCCGGCCCGCAATAAAGGGCGACAAGCTGCTGACATTCGCCATCTCCGAGGAGCGGGGCGGTTCCGACGCGTTTGCGGTAGACACCATTGCCGAGCGCAAGCCGGACGGCTGGCTTTTGAACGGCTCCAAATGCTGGATAACCAACGCGGGTGTGGCGAACGGATA
>CAYFSB010000144.1:1802-5042 GCA_964345655.1 uncultured Oscillospiraceae bacterium | reverse complement strand
GTCGAGGAGGGGATACTCCCGTCCATATTGTCTATAATAATGAAGTCGTTTCCGGCTCCGTGCATTTTTGTAAAGCGCATATATGCCTCCGAGAGAAAAGTTGATAAATAGCCGGACCGGGGGATAATCACAAACGGCAGAGGGCCTTTCGGTTTGTCCGAAAATCCCGATTGAAGCGGAGAATGTCTCTTGTGACCTTATCCCCAGAGAGTCGTGAGCATGGGTATTATCTGCTTCTTGCGGGACATGACGCCCTTAAGGAAGATGTGCCCATCCTTGGGAACTACCGAGAAGGCCTGCTGTATTGCCTCATCGCTGCCCACATAAAACAGGTGGGAGCCCTCCAAAAGCACATCCGTCACCATGAGGATGACCATGTCGAAATCCTTGTCCTTTCTAAGCTTCTCCATCATCTGCATGAACTCGTCCCGCCTTGCCAGAAGGTGGCTTGAATCCACACAGGTTATCTGGCTGACGCCGATGTTTTGCTCGGCAATGTGGAACTGCTTGTAATCCATCTTAAACAGCTCCTCCGCGCTCTTGTCATCAGCACCGGAGACCGAGAACAGCTCCTTGCCCAGATCCTCCAGAGATATCCGGGCTATGCGGGCCAGCCTTTCGGCCATGGCTATATCCCGTTTGGTACAGGTGGGGGATTTGAACATCACCGTATCGGACAATATTGCCGATGCCATAAGCCCGGCCATCTTGGGTGAGGGCATGACGCCATGCTCCTGATACATGGAGGTAATAATTGTGTTGGTGCTGCCCACAGGCTCGTTTCTCACGCAGATCGGCTGGCGGGTCTGTATATCCGCAAGGCGGTGGTGGTCGATTATCTCCATTATCTCCACCTGCTCCAGGCCAGATACAGACTGGGCGGCCTCATTGTGATCCACCAATACTACTCTTTTGCGCCTTGGGCGGAGCAGATGATAGCGGGACATGGTGCCAACAACGTGATCGCTTTCATCCAGCACCGGGTAGCTGCGGTAGCGGCTTTTCAGCATCAGCTCTTTGACATCGTCTATATAATCGCTCAGATGAAAGCTGATTATGTCCTTCGTTTCGCATACCCGCATTACAGGGATGGCCTGAAATATTATTCTGGCGGCCTTTCTGGCGTCCAGCGGGGTGGAGATGATACAGCTGGGGCTGCTGCTGTCCGCCCAGGTCGGGTCTATGTCCGCCTGGCAGAGGATCAGGCAGTTCACACCGGACTGCAGCGCTCTGGTCACCAGCTCCGGCTGGCTGCCGCAGATCAAAATGCTGTCCGGCCCCAACAGCGCAGGGTCCTCAAAGGCCTGCGGCAGAGCAATATGTACGTCTCCTGAGACACTGTTGTCCAGATTGCTGTACTCGTTTACAAGCTGGCCCTCCAAAACACTCATAAGATTGAATACAGGCAACTCGTCAATATGGCTGCTGTATATGGTCTGCATGTCGTAAGAGGCGATATCTCCCGCGGAGAGCATACCGTACAGCGTGCCGTCATCGTTGAGAATGGGCATGGTGGCTATCTGGCCCTCGCGCATGGTGCGCCAGGCCAGATCCATAGTGACGGAGCGGTTCAGCTCTGTGGGCCGGTCAAAATCCAGATCGCAGACCTGGGTGCGCATATTCTTTATACACATGGGCGGCTCAAAACCGAAACGGCTGAGCATGCTCTGAGTCTCGTCGTTGATGGCACCTATGCGCACTGCCGTGTATTCCCGGTCTCCAAGGGCGTTGCGCAGATTGGCATAGGCCATGGCAGCCACAATAGAGTCGGTATCAGGATTGCGGTGCCCGGTAACATATATTTCGTTCATAAAGTCTCCGTTCTTCCGCTAAAGCTCAGCGCAGAAGCTTATAAATGATATAATAATTATATGTACTTCCCGTGGTATTTTCAAGTAATATTTCCGTCTTTTAAATAACATAGTGCTATGGTATAATAAAAAATGAGTTCTGAGCCGGGGAGAGAGAAAAAATGAAAAAAAAGATATGGGTTATACTGGCTGCCGTGCTTGTACTGGCACTGTTGTGCGGCTGCTCCTCCGCAGTGCAGCCGGGAATGAGTATAATAAAAGATTTGACAGACAGCATCCAGGAGGATGACCGCAGCGACGCGGGGCTGCAGCCCTTTGACCAGATGGAGTATGTGCGTCCGTTCACTGCCGCGCTGAAATCATATCAGGTGGCTGTGGAGCTGTCTCTGGAAAACGGGGAGAGCCTGCGCACGGTGACGGGCTTCCTCGATAAGTGCTATGAGCAATATTATAATTACTATACCATGTACAATCTGGCGAATATCCGCGCCTGCCAGGACACGACCGACACATATTATGCCGCCGAGTACAGCTGGTGCGATGAGAATTTCACTCTGGTGCAGCAGATAATGGAAGAGCTGTTTCATGCCTGCGCACGCTCCGATATGGCCGACCGGCTTGAGGATGAGTATTTCTGGGAGGGCTTTTCCGGGACTTATGCCGACGATGCTGAGTCATATTACAGCGGAGACATAGTGGCCCTGTTCCGCAGCGAGAGCACACTGTTGAGCCAGTACCGCTCGCTGGTGGCCAGCCCGACCATCATGGGCGACGGGGCAGAGGTGGACTATAACAGCTACATGGCCGACATCTATGACGAGGATGAATACAGCGACGCGCTGCTGCAATATTATAACAAGTATAACGGGGAGCTGGCGCAGACATATATTGAGCTTGTGAAGGTCAGGGAAGAGCTGGCTGAGGCGCTGGGCTTTGAGAACTATGAGCAGATGCAGTATTACTACTACTTTGAGCGGGACTATAGCCCGGAGGATGCCGCCGGGTATATAGCGGACATCCGGGAGTATATGGTGCCGTTTTACAGAGAGGTGATGGCCTCAGACCCATACAGCGCCGTAAACTACACCTATCTGTCTGATACAAGGCTGCACCACATTGTGGGTACGGCGGCCGAAAATATGGGCGGGCAGGCGGATGAGGCCTTCAGCTTCATGTCCGACTATAAGCTATACGATATTGAACTCAGCTCCAGCAAGGCCGCCATGTCTTTCCAGACTTACCTTACAAATTACGAGGCGCCCTTCCTGTTTCTGGACCCCTATGGGGATATGGAGGACATCCTGAGCCTTTCCCATGAGTTCGGGCACTATCTGGACGCCTATGTAAATTACGACGCCTATGAGACCGTGGACGTGTCAGAGTGCTTTTCACAGGGCATGGAGTACCTGATGCTGCCCTATTACGGCGC
>CAYFSB010000144.1:0-1792 GCA_964345655.1 uncultured Oscillospiraceae bacterium | reverse complement strand
ATTCCCTCAGCGGCAGCGAGCTTTCAAATCTGTACAGGATGAAGATGCTGGATACACTGGAGCTGTATGTGCAGCAGGCCTCCTTCGCGGAGTTTGAGAGTATAGTGTATTCCATGGACCCGGATGAGCTGTCGGCGGAGGTGCTCAATGACCTGTCGCTTCAGCTGGCCAAGGACTACGGCTATTATGACGGTATAAATGAGGACTATTACGCCATGAGCTGGACGGATATAGTGCATTTTTATGAGATGCCGTTTTATGTTGTGAGCTACCCGATATCCAATGACATTGCCATGCAGATATATGAGCTGGAGCAGCAGCAGGCGGGAGCGGGTCTGGAGAAGTATCTGGAAATGCTGCCCAGAGACTATGACAGCTTTATGGACACCGTCGCCGCCGGAGGCCTGGAGAGCCCGTTTAGCGAGGGCAGGATACAGACAGTAGTGCAGGATATGCGCGCAAGACTCACCTGGTCGGCCGCGGCGTAAAAACACAGGGATATATTTAAACGCTGTCCGGCGCGGCCTGAAGCTGAATGCTTGCAGACCGCGCCGGTTTTATTATTTGAATTTGATATCAGGCCGATAAAACTGGAAGATGACCACGTCGTTTTTATCCTCGTTGCGCGCATCCAGAGATGTCCAGCATACGCGCAGCGCGCCCAGTGCCTCACATAGCCTGACGGTCAGGGGCTTCTTTTCCAGACCATAGGCTATAAACTGGGGTCTTGCCATAAAGTTCGTAAGCAGCCGGCCAACGAAAAAGGCCTTAAACGGACTCATGTCGTTATGTAGCTTGTGCGGCAGACTGGAGAGCTGACCTCTCAGTATATCAGGGGCATGGAATCTGACCCAAGCCACAATGTTTGGGTCAAAGCTCTCTATACAGTAATCGCCGCTGTATGAGCGGAGCAGCTTTAAAGCGGCCTGACAGAGCTGGCGGTTGCGTTGGCTGCTCTTGAACTCCACTATCATGGGGACTTTTCCGGAGACAAGGCTGAGCACCTGGGAAAACATGGGGATATATTCATCGGAGCCAAAGAGCCTGAGCGCCTGTACCTGACTGAGACTCATATCCTCTATCAGCCCGTGAATGCCGCAGCCTCTTTCCAAATCGTCGTCATGATAGACTACAACGTATCCGTCCGCTGTTATGTGCAGGTCAAGCTCGATGCCATAGCCTGCCTCCACCGCAGCCCTGAAAGCCGGAAGTGAATTTTCAGGTACGGCTGCACTTCCGGAGTGCAGCCCTCGGTGGGCAATATTTTGGCCATAAAAAGGTGAGATTTGCTTTTTTGCGCTCCGCCCGGGAGCTGTCATATAGAGCAGACCAAGGGCAGCCCCTGAAAACAGCAGTCCTGCTGCGCAGTTTTTTTTCTTCATTTACGGTTATCCTTCCGGGTAAGGCCGACAGCCTCAGCCCTCAAAGATTTGTTTGATTTTTTCCGCTGCCGCGATCCCCAGCGCCCTGTGGCTCTCCGGGGAAAAATGGATGCAGTCGGCAAGGGAGGGCTCTGCATACAGGGATGAATCCAGAAAGAATACGTTCTTTTCCTCGGCCAGAGCCTTGTATTTTGCCGGCAGCAGCCTGGATGGGGCGGCGGCATACTGGAGATCGTGGCCGGGGCGCAGGATCTGTATCTCCTCCGCAATAGGCGCGGGGGCAACCAGGAGAATGCGTTTTATATCCCTGAATATGGGAGAAAAGCTGCAAAAAAGCTCATCCCCTATACGTACCATATTTTACAAACTGCGGCACACTCACATCCGTCAGGTTGCAGGTGATGTACATT
>CAYFSB010000143.1:0-5070 GCA_964345655.1 uncultured Oscillospiraceae bacterium | reverse complement strand
TCCCGGAAGGCATAGACATACTCGTCCTCATACACCTTTGTGCTGGGGATCTCGCCTGATATTATCCTGCAAAAAAGGCAGTCATTGTCGCGCATTTGTATTTCCCCCTTATATTTTTTCAGACACAATATTTTCCACTGCCGCCAGTGCCGCATCCAGCTTTGAAAGGTCGTTGCCGCCGCCCATTGCGGAGTCCGGCTTGCCGCCGCCTTTGCCCCCGACAATGGCGGTTATATTGCGGATAATATCTCCGGCGCGCACTGCCTTTACTGAGGCAACTACAGCTACGGCGCTTGCGTCCTTATCCCGCAGCACATCGCCCAACTTGCGCATGGCGTTTGCGTCACAGCAGCCCAGCTTCGCCGTGACAACATGCAGGCCGCCCACATCCTTTGCGGATTTAAGCATTGCCTCCGCGCCGCCGGCAGACTCCTTATCCTTGTACTGCTCTATAAGTCGCTTTGCCTCTCTCAGCTCCGCCTCCTGCTGTTCAATTCTGTTCACCACATCCGCGCAGCTGGACTTGAACATTGCCGCCACGGAATTCATCGACTCAATGTTATCCCTGAGACACTGTATGGTCCTGAGTCCGGTGGTGGCCTCTATACGGCGCACTCCTGAGGCCACTGAGCCCTCAGACAGGATGTGGAAAGAGCCGACCTTGGCAGTATTGTCCAGATGCGTGCCGCCACAGAGCTCCACACTGTAGCCGCCCATGTTTACCACCCGAACAATGTCCCCGTATTTCTCTCCGAAGAGAGCCGTAGCGCCGCTGTCTCTGGCCTCGGCGACAGGCATCTCCTTAACATCAATTGCATATCCCGCCAAAACAGCCTCGTTTACCATGTCTTCCACCTGTCTGAGCTGCTCCGGTGTGACCGCGGAGAAATGGGTAAAGTCAAAACGCAGGAAATCCGGCTCCACAAGTGAGCCCGCCTGATGCACATGGTCGCCCAGCACCTGGCGCAGCGCTTTTTGCAGCAAATGCGTAGCACTGTGGGCACGGCGGATCGCCGCACGGCGAATGGGGCAGAAAGCGGCTTCGACGCTGTCGCCCACGCTCATGTGCCCGCTCTTAAGGACGCCATAGTGCATGTACTTGCCGCCCTTATTCTTCTGGACATTGTTTACGGTAAATTCAAGGCCATTGGCGCTGATACTGCCGTGGTCGGCCACCTGGCCGCCCATCTCGGCATACATGGTTGTCTTATCAAGGACAACTATCGCCTCTGTACCGGCAGCTATCTCATCTCTGAACTCGCCGTCGGCCACAATCGCCAGCACCTTTGCCTCTGTGCTGTCCCTGTCATAGCCTACAAAGCTGGTCTCCGCTATATCCTTGCCGAATTCTATCCCGGCCCAGCCCAGATCGCCCAGCGCTTCTCTGGCCTTTCTTGCTCTGACCCGCTGTTCCTCCATAAGTTTTTTAAACTCGGCCTCATCCACCTTCATGCCTTCATCGGCACACATCTCAATGGTCAGGTCAATCGGGAAGCCATAGGTGTCGTAGAGCTTGAAGGCGTCGGCACCGGAGAATGTGGTCTCCCCTTTCTCCTTATGCTCGGCCAAAAGCTCGGCAAATATTTTCATGCCGGAATCTATTGTTCTGGCAAAATTCTCTTCCTCAGTCTTGACGACCTTGGTTATATAGCCCTCTTTTTCACGCAGTTCAGGGTACTGGCACTCATTCTCGTGTACCACGGTGTCGATGACCTTGTACAGGAAAGGCTCGTTTACACCCAGAAGCTTGCCGTGGCGGGCAGCCCGGCGCAGCAGGCGGCGCAGCACATAGCCGCGGCCCTCATTGGAGGGCAGGACCCCGTCGCATATCATGAAGACCGCGCTTCTGATATGGTCGGTTATGACGCGAAGGGATACGTCCATCTTATGGCTCTTGCCGTAATACGCCCCTGTTATCTCACTGACCTTGTGGGTAATATTCATAACTGTGTCCACGTCAAAAAGCGAGTCCACATCCTGACATGCCACAGCAAGCCGCTCAAGTCCCATGCCTGTGTCGATATTCTTCTGGGCCAGCTCTGTATAGTGCCCCTCTCCGTCATTATCAAACTGGGAGAAGACGTTGTTCCATATCTCTATATATCTGTCGCAGTCGCAGCCCACTGTGCAGCCGGGCTTGCCGCAGCCATATTTTTCACCCCGGTCATAGTAGATCTCCGAGCAGGGGCCGCAGGGGCCGGCGCCGTGCTCCCAGAAATTGTCCTCCTTGCCAAAGCGGAATATCCGCTCCGGGGGTATACCTATCTCTTTATTCCAGATATCAAAAGCCTCGTCGTCGTCCTGATATATTGAGGGATAAAGTCTGTCCGGGTCAAGACCCACCCAGTCTGGGGAGGTAAGAAACTCCCAGCTCCAGGCTATGGCCTCATGCTTAAAATAGTCGCCGAAGGAGAAGTTTCCCAGCATCTCAAAATAGGTGCCGTGGCGGGCGGTCTTGCCGATATTCTCAATATCGCCTGTGCGGATGCACTTCTGGCAGGTGCAGACTCTATGCCGCGGCGGCTCCTGTTCGCCTTTAAAATAGGGCTTCATGGGTGCCATTCCAGAGTTTATGAGCAGAAGGCTGGCATCATTTTGCGGGATGAGGGAAAAGCTCGGCAGGCGAAGATGCCCCTTGGTCTCAAAAAAGCTCAGAAACATCTCACGCAGCTGGTTTAAACCGTATTTTTTCATTTTGTCCTCCAATTATTTATCCATATAGAAAAATTCCATTTTTTTGCATTTGGGGCATACATATATCCTTACATTCAGCGCACCTGAGAGCAGATTTGACAGATCGCCAAACAAAAGGCTGTGTCGGCCCAGCTGAATTTCCTCGTCAGACATATGCTCCATCTGAGTATTACATCTTAGACACTGCATTTTCGGGTTCTCCTCTCATAACATAGGCCAAAAAAATATACCTCCGCCCCGGACAGGGGCGAAGGTCAATTCGCGGTACCACCCTGATTTGCCGCTCAGCGGCGTCTCAAGTGCCCTTAACGGGGGCTGGCGTTCCGGTTATCCCGGAAAGGCTCGGAAGTGGCCGCCATAATCCGGCACAGGGTCTCACAGCAAACGACCCCTCTCTGAAATGCCATCATACGGCTCTTTTCGTCAAAGCCTGATGAATATAAAATTTACGCGATTATTCTACCATATGCTCCGGTTTTGTCAAGTTCACCCGTGCTTTTCAGCGGCATTTTCTCACAATGGTGTTTTTGGGGGCCCAGACCGGGAGCTTCATATGTATCTCCATCATGGCGTGGCGGGTGTCCTCCAGCTCATTGCCCTCTGTATCACACATATGCTCGGCCGAAAATTCCACTGGCCCGCCCTGCTGCAAAAGCAGCTCAAGCCTGTCACCTTTGAAGAATTTATTGCGTTGGGTCAGTGTTGCATTTCCATCCCTGTCACAGCTCTCCACAATCGCCGCCACATCCGCGTCGCTGAAATAGCTGGCGTCAGAATAGTATTGCCCCGGCTGGCCGTAATAAAAGCCGGTGGAATATGGTCTGTGGCTCACCTTGTCAGTCTCGTCCACCCAGACTTTTTCAAGCGCTCTGCCCTCGCGGGCCGCGTCTATTGCGTGCCGGTAGGCATTCGTGACAACTGCCGCATAGTAAGCGGACTTCATCCTGCCTTCTATCTTAAAGCTGCTCACTCCCGCATCAATAAGCTCAGGAATGTGCTCTATCATACGCATGTCCCGTGAATTGAGAATATGCGTCCCCTCGTCCTCGCTGATCTCGAAATATTCCCCCGGTCTCGTCTCCTCCATCAGGTGATATTTCCAGCGGCAGGGCTGGGCGCACTGACCGCGGTTTGCGTCTCTGCCCGTCATATAATTTGACAGCAGGCAGCGCCCGGAAAAGGACACACACATGGCTCCGTGTACAAAAGCCTCCAGCCGCAGCTCCGGTGGAGTATTTGCCCTTATCTTTTTGATGTCCTCAAGAGGCGTCTCCCGCGCCAGAACCACAGTGTCCGCTCCCAACTCATACAGAGCGTTTGCCGCTGCGCTGTTTATGACGCCAAACTGGGTACTCACATGCCGCGCCACCCTCGGCGCATAGCGCTTCGCCATATCCAGTACGCCGATATCCGCAATAATCAGCCCATCTACCCCAGCCTGCTGCAAAAAGCCCAGATAATTCGGCAGATCCTTCAGCTCATCCTCTCTTGGCAGGGCATTGCATGTCACATAGAGCTTCGCGCCCTTTTCATGGCACAGCCCCACTGCATCACAGAGCTCCTCGTCGCTGAAATTCACCGCCGAGGCTCTCATGCCAAAACGCCGCCCAGCCAGATATACCGCGTCAGCGCCGTAGTGGAGCGCCATAATCAGGCGCTCCATATCCCCTGCCGGGGAAAGCAGTTCAGGTCTATCAGCCATAATTCTGAGTGGCCACAAAGCTCTCATGCTCACCGGCGGTGGTAAAGAACCGGTGCTCACCGGTCTCTGTATCCAGCGCATAGTAATAATAATTCGTGCTCTCCGGGTTCAGCGCAGCGTTAATGGAGGCAATGCCGGGATTGCATATCGGCGTCGGGGTAAGGCCCGCATACAGTCTCGTATTATAGGGGCTGTCCTCTGCGATCATATCCGATGTGGGCGCACCCTCATGGTCTTGATGAACATAGAGTATTGTGGCGTCTATGCCCAGCGGCATACCTGCGTTAAGCCGGTTATAGATGACAGATGCAATTATGCCGCGCTCTGTGTCGTTTGCGGCCTCCTTCTCTATCATAGAGGCAATATTCACAACTTCCTTTATGCTCAATCCCAGATTCTGGGCCTGATTTAACATGTCGGCATCCAGCTTGTAATAGAAAGTCTCAAGGAATTTGTTTATGGCGCTGGACGCCTGCATACCCACATAGAACTGATAGGTGTCCGGGAACAGGAAGCCCTCAAGTCTGGAGGCATCGCCCGCTTCAATTCCTTCAAGGAAGCTGTAGTTGAATTTATAATTGGCGGCGGCATCCATCAAATCGTTAAAGCTGCATACGCCGTTCTCTTCAAGCTTCAGGAAGATCTGCTCCATAGTGTAGCCCTCAGGTATGGTC
>CAYFSB010000142.1:3650-5076 GCA_964345655.1 uncultured Oscillospiraceae bacterium | reverse complement strand
ACGGGGCTGAACAATTCTCCCACCGGCACAGTCAGATTTTCCAACTGTCATCTGCCGGCGGACGCGCTGATAGGCGAGGAGAACGAGGGCTACAGGCCGGTGAAGACCGCACTGAATTTCGGACGTCTCAGTCTGGCGGCGGTGGCTGTGGGAATGGCCCAGTCGGCCTTTGAAAAGGCGGTGGAGTTTTCAAACCACCGGGGAAACTACGACAGGACCCTGTATTCATATCAGGGGGTCAGCTTCCCCATAGCCGAGATGTATACTAACATCAGCGTGGCGAGAAATATGCTGTATCATGTTGCGGGCGCTACCCAGGCGGGAATGAACACAACCATGGAGACAGCGGCGCTGAAGCTGTTCTCCACGGAGATGTGCCAGAAGGTCTGCCGGGACTCGGCGCTTATTCATGGCAGCCGGGGTTTCAGCAGCCACAGCGATATAGAGCGTATGCTCAGAGATTCTCAGCTTTTGATAGTGGCAGAGGGTACCTCCCAGATATGCAAGGTGGTCATATCCAACGGCATAGACAATTCCGGCCTTGAAAATTTCAAGAGGCTGTGACGGTTTATATTATAGTAGATAAGCGGGGGCTGACGCCCCCGCGTCTGAGTATTTATGAATGAAATGATTCCAACGGAGAAATCCGCGAAAATAGACAGGCGGCTGTTCTGGACAATACTTGCTGTGGGAATTTTTGCCCGCCTGTGGCTCTTTGGCTCTGTTCCGGGGGATATAAATCAGGACGAGGCTTTTGCCGGGTACGAGGCCTGGTCCATTCTCCATTATGGTACAGACAGCGCCGGGTACAGCTTCCCGGTGTATCTCACCGCCTGGGGCAGCGGAATGAACGCGCTGGAGAGTTATCTGATGATACCCTTTATTGCCATGTTCGGCCTTGAGACCTGGGTAATACGGCTGCCCCAGCTTATTGTGGGCATTGTGAGCCTGTGGGTGTGCTTTCTCACAGTGAGAAGACTTTTTGACCGGCGCTGTGCGCTGTGCGCCATGTTCCTGCTGGCGGTGTGCCCCTGGCATGTGCTCATGTCCCGGTGGGGGCTGGAGTCGAACCTTGCGCCCGGCTTCCTGCTGTTCGGACTGTATTTCTTCCTGCGTGGGCTGGAAAACAGCAGGTTCTTTATGCTGTCGGCGCTGATGTATGGGCTGTCGCTGTACGCCTATGCGGCCATATGGCCGATAGTGCCGCTGATCATTCTGCTGGAGCTTGTATACTGCTTTATCCATGGAAAGCTGCCAATTGACCGGCGGCTGTTGGCTTCGGGAATAATTCTTGCGCTGCTGGCGCTGCCGCTGCTGCTGTTTCTGGGAGTGAATCTGGGGCTTATGGACGAGATACGGCTGCCGTTCATGTCCATTCCAAAGCTTTTGTACATGCGCTCCGGGGAGATATCCCTGTCGAATATCC
>CAYFSB010000142.1:0-3640 GCA_964345655.1 uncultured Oscillospiraceae bacterium | reverse complement strand
TTTAGAAAATCTGAAAAATCTGTTTACTCTGCTGCTCACGCAGTCCGACGGGCTGCCATGGAACAGCGCCGGAGTCTACGGGCTGATATATCCTGTGTCCCTGCCGTTTGCCCTGCTGGGGCTTGTCTGCTGCCTGAAGAGGATCGTGCAGGCCTTGAGAAAGCGGGAGCCGTGCCCGGAGACGCTGCTGCTGATACAGCTGCTTGCGGGTCTGCTGCTGGGGGCGCTGATAAGCGTCAATGTGAACAGAGTCAATATTATCTTTATTCCAATTATAATTCTCACTGCCCTGGGGATATGCAGGTTTTCAAGCTTCTTCAGGTGGAAAATTTCTTATCCTGTTATAGCGGTGTATGCAGTCTTTTTCATGTGCTTTGAACTGTATTACTTTACTGATTACAGAGAAATGATACAGACTGATTTCAGCTATGGGCTGGAGAGCGCAGTGGACGCGGTTTCAAAGCGGGAGGGGACTGTGTATGTAAGCGGGGATGTACATTATCCCAAGATCCTTTTTTACAGCGGGCAGCCGACGGATGTGTTTCTGGAGACTGTGGAGTACGTGAAATATCCTGCGGCTTTTTTGCAGGCCAGTTCCTTCGGCCGCTGGCGGATGGGCGTGGATGAGACCGCCATCGACGGCTCCGCCTGCTATATCCTGTCGCCGGGTACGCAGCTGGACGCCTTTCGCGGAGCGGGCTTCACACTGGAAAAACATGGAAATTACACGGTGGCGCTGCCGCCGTGAGAAAAGGAAGAACCTATGGAAATATACAAAGCCGGATATCAGCTTAAAGATGAGCGCCTCAGGGCGGGAGATCTGTTCAGGATTTTAGAGGAGGTCTCCACGGTACACTGCAACAGTCTGGGCCTGGGGGCGGATGTCATTGTCCCCAAGGTGCTCATATGGGTGGTGGCCAGACAGCGGATCGATATTGAGCGCTGCCCGCTGCCAGGAGAGGCTGTGGAGGTGCTGACCTGGCCTGGGATAAACAGACATGTGCTCTTTCCTAGATTTTACCAGATTAAGGACCTGGCCGGGGAAAAGATAGCCTCAGGCTGTGCCGTAGGGACCATGGTGGATGTGAACACGAGGAAAATGATATCTCCCGCAGCCTACGGCCTCCGGGCGGAGGGACTTGTGACGGGGGAGGAGTCCCGGCTGCCCACAGCTCCGGAGAAGCTTCCCACGGACAGAAGCGTGGCTTTCACGGTGCCGGAGGAGTATCTGGATGTAAACGGGCACATGAACAATACCCGCTACTATGACCTGGCCGAGAGCTGCATTCCCGCCGGGGCGGAGGGACTCAGCCTTGCCGGCGCCGTTACGGAATATGTGTCAGAGGCGCTGGCCGGGGACAAGATGACCGTGAGCTGGGGCCGGGATGGTGACAGATTTTACGTCTGCGGCGACAGCGCCGGGCCGGTATTCAAAATGAGCTTACACTACAAAAAATAAAAAACATGTCGTTCTCCGGCCTGTTCGGCGGAGAACGACATGTTTTTATGCAGTTTTCAGAAAAATCAGACTTTTACGCTCTCAAATTCCTCCACTATCTCCTGCTCAGGAGGCGCCGTGCAGAGGCTTACCGCCACAATTGCAATGCAGGCTACCACAAAGGCGGGGAGAAGCTCATATATATTCCATGCTCCGCCGAGAGGTCTCACAAGGTATTTCCAGATAAACACCATTGCCCCGCCGGATACCATGCCGGACAGAGCGCCCCAGCGGTTGCAGCGCTTCCAGAACAGGGAGAACAGCATCACCGGGCCGAAGGTGGCGCCGAAGCCCGCCCAGGCGAAGGAGACCACGCGGAAGATGGAGCTGTTGGGGTCAAGGGCAAAGAACACCGCGATAATTGCGATGATGATGACAGCAATGCGGGCGATGAGCAGGTTCTTTTTGTCGGACAGCTCAATGCCGAACACATCGGAGAGAATATTATGGGTGACGCCGGAGGCGGCAGCAAGGAGCTGGGCGTCAGCGGTGGACATTGTGGCGGCAAGGATGCCCGCCAGGATGAGACCCGCTATAACCGCAAGGAACAGGCTCTCGTGGCTCATGACAGCGGCGCTCTTTACGATCATGGACTCGGCGGCGGAGCTGCTGGTGAACATCTCAATAACGCCGGCCTTGGCCATGCCGAAGCCTACAATGCCTATTATTACCGCAATGCCCAGAGAGATCACCACCCAGATCGTCGCAATGCGGCGGCTGGTTTTGAGCATGGACTCGCTCTTAACGGCCATAAAATGTATAAGCACGTGGGGCATGCCGAAATAACCAAGGCCCCAGGCGAGAGTGGATATTATGGCAATAGTCCCATAGCTTCCCGCTGAGGAGGACTGAATACTGGTGCTGGCAAAGAGACTCAGATATCCGGGGATCTCCTTGGCGCTGGCTATGACCTGCTCCACGCCGCCGGCGGCGTTAATGCCGAATATGAGGATGACTACGAGCGCAAAGGTCATTACAAGGCTCTGGATAAGGCTTGTGACGGAGGCCGCCATAAAACCGCCGGAGGTGGTGTAGACCACAATGACAAAGGCGCTTATCAGCATGGCAGGCAGGTAGCTCACGCCAAACATGCTGTTAAACAGCTTGCCGCAGGCCACAAAGGCGGAGGCGGTATACGGCACGAAAAATACTATTACCATCAGCGCACCAATGCTCTCGATGAGCTTGCTGTTATCCCTGAAGCGCCGGGAGATGAAGTCCGGAATGGTGATGGAGTTGAGCTTCGCCGAATACAGCCGCAGGCGCTTGGCAACAAAGAGCCAGTTCAGATATGTACCCACCGCAAGGCCGATGGCAGTCCAGCTGGCCTCCGCCACGCCGCAGAAAAAAGCCAGACCCGGCACACCCATAAGCAGGTATGCGCTCATGTCCGAGGCCTCCGTGCTCATGGCCGTCACAATGGGTCCCAGCTTTCTGCCGGCCAGATAGAAGTCGCCGGAGCTGCTGTTGCCCTTGGAGTAGAAAAAGCCGATAAAAAGCATACCTACCAGGTATACCCCAATTGAGATTAGTATGCAGATATTTGTGCTTGTCATAATGATTTCCTCTCTTTCCCAAACATAAGTGTGATTATACAGGATTAATTTTTCCGTGAAAAGAAAAAAGAAGCTCATTTCTCTTGAAAAAATGCTTTTTATGAATATAATATGACTATCCCTAATTTGCTTCATATTAAGATGAATTTTTTTCATAAAGGAGCGACTATGAGTCAGACGAGTCTCGCAAAATATCAGACATTTATGGCGGTGGTAGAGCTGGGCAGCCTCACAAAGGCGGCGGAGCGGCTGGAATGCACCCAGTCGGCAGTGAGCCACAGCATTGACAGCCTTGAGGGTGAGCTGGGCTTCGCGCTTTTAAAGCGGGGCAGGGCGGGGATCAGGCTCACCATGGAGGGGGAGCGGCTTTTGCCCGCGGTGCGCGCGCTGTTAAACAGCGCCGAGCAGCTGTCTCAGACCGCCTCATCCATACGGGGGCTGGACTCCGGCACCGTGCGCATAGGCACCTTTACCTCGGTCGCTGTACACTGGCTGCCGGGGGTGTTAAAGGAGTTTCAGGCGGACTACCCTAATGTGGATTTTAAGCTCCTCAACGGCGACTATCACGATGTGGAGCAGTGGCTCT
>CAYFSB010000141.1:0-5126 GCA_964345655.1 uncultured Oscillospiraceae bacterium | reverse complement strand
ATATATACCCAGTCCCAGCAGGTGGCGAGCTATTTCCAGAGTCTGGCATATTATTACGGCACAACTGCGGATTGGGCTGACCCCATGGAAGACGGCGGAACGGTGACGTATGCAGACTATACCATAACCAGCGCCGAAAGCGTGCTTTTGCAGCTCGCCTCTATTCAGGGCTTCGGTGATGAAAACGGCGTTGCCCTCACAGAGGAAAATCTGGCGGCTATAGAGGCCCAGAAGCAGAGCGATATTCTGTCTATCTGCGGGGAAGGCGGTTCCGAAGAGGATTTTAACGCCCATCTGGAGACTATATATATGCCCCGCGAGATGTACGATCATGTGAATGATCTCAACCAGCTCTATCAGCAGAATTATATCCAGCTCTACGGCGAAAACGGCGAGCTTTTGAGCGACGAGGCCACAATGCAGTATTTGCAGGATAATGGGTATATCTCTGCAAACCATATTCTGCTCATGACCGTGGATTCCACCACCGGGGACGCCCTGGATGAGCAGACCATAGCTGAGAAGAAAGCCACCGCCGAGAAGTTGGCGGCGGAGCTAAAGGCTATAACTGACACTGAGAAGCTTGTGGCGCGGTTTAAGGAGCTCAAGGAGGAATACTGCGAGGACAGCGGAAAGACCTCCTATCCCGATGGCTATGTTTTTACCCCCGGCACAATGGTGGCGGAGTTTGAGGACGCCTGTAACAGTCTTGAGGAGTATCAGGTGTCAGACCCGGTGGAATCCAGCTACGGCTTCCATATAATCCTGCGTATGCCTCTGGATGCGGATGCGGTCATAGACTATTCCGACTCCGGAACGGCGCTGAGCGGGCGCAGCATGGCGGCCAATGCTGAATACGGCCAGCGCCTGCAGGCCTATCTTGATAAACTCAGCATCAGCTATGCAGACGGGTTTGAGAAGATAGATCTGCTCCAGTACGTTAAATAAGCCTGAAGAGCTGTAAATACCGAAAGCCCTGTGATAAATTCACAGGGCTTTTCGTATTTTTCCAACTATATATATAAAAGGAATCAAAGCAAAGGCCACGATCAAGTTTATAAGAGGAATAAGCGTCTCAGACCAGAAGAGAAGACTTACAGGCTCAGGGCCTATCAAAATACCTGCGATTATTGCCGCCATGCCGCAAAGAGGAATGACCCAGCGTCTGCGGCTCATATCCAGGAGCTTTTCGCCCCGATATTCCGGCTTTTTTACGCCCAGTATCAGGCGCAGACAATGCTGTGCCGAGTAAAGCATCAGCGCCACCAGCAGAAAATTCGGAAACATCCACAGCGCCACCACCAGCGCTTCTACACGCTCCACGGTGTGGAAGAAAACCAGATTGCGCACCAGCGAAAAAAAGGGCCTTGTGAGCCTGGCGGTGAGCTCCGCGCCAAAGCTGCCGATTACCGCGAGGCACAAAAGCGTAATAAGCAGGCACATCAGAAGCAGCCATATTACCCAAGCCCTGAACTGCCCCGGCGCGTTGGGCGTAAAGCCAGAAAAGAAACACATGCTTAAAATAATGACTGCAAGCACGTCTATAACCGGGATACTGCCCTTGAATACTGGCACAGCGTCATATATTGTTATAGGAAGCAGGTTTGAGCTGTCTATTGAAAACAGCGCAAAGGCGAGGATCAGCAGCAATACGCTCAGTACAAGTGGTAAAACCAACTTGGCGACCCGGACAATGGTCCTTGCGGAACCCAGAGCTGCCAGAAGACTCATAAGCCCCATGATTATCGCAAAAACAGCGGGTTTGCTGTAGGGATAAATTGTAGTGATAAATCTGTTGGCCCCGGCACGGAGAGAGAAGCCCCCATAGAGCAAAAGCCAGAGGGAGAGAACAGCCAATATTATCTTTCCGACTTTATCTCCCGCGCAGCGCAGTGTCAGCTCAGCCAGCCCTTCCCCCTCCTGCCGCAGCCCCATAAAACGGCAGATAAAAAGAAGATACAAAAGCAGTACCGGTATGGCCGCGATTGCCGAGAGCCATGCGCCGCGGCCGGCCAGCGCCACTGCCTGAGAGGGGATCAGCCGCAGAGATGGGGCCAGCATCATGACCGTGCCAAGAGCCAAAAGCTGGTTTAGATTAAAACTGTAATTGGTTTTCACACTTATGCGTCCTTTATATCATTGGTGTGGCTCAACTCTCCGCTGACCGATACTCGCAGCTCAAGCTCCGGGAGCCGCTCCAGAAAGCTCACTGCCATGTTGTGGTATTCAATGGGGGAGGCGCGTTCTACCTGCGCGCCGATACCCAGGAAATCCGCCCTGAGCTTTCTGGATGTCTGCAATACAGAGCCCACTTTGCCGGAGATGGCGGCCTCCAGCTGTGAGGTGAGCTGGTCGGCATACTCGCCCTTTTTCAAGTCGCCGCCGATGTTCATCTCCAGCACCGAGGCGCTCACTGTGACGGACACGTCTATGCCCATTAAGCTGCCGTCTTCAGCCCACAGGGGGGTTATTGAGCTTGAGCCGTTATCAACCTGAAGGGTGACAGGTGCGCCGGCCTGGTCTGTGACCACGATATTAAAAATACCGGTCTTATTCATCAAAAGCCCAACAGCCGGAGCGTCGCCCAGGCCGATATAACCGCGCAGCTTTTCTCCGTCGATAATGGCATAGCCCGCCGCTGCCGCAGTTTTCTCCTGCTGACCCAATACCGGTATCATGGCCTCCTGACTTGCGTTGTCGGCTTCATCCTCAGTCGCCTGATTTCCGGCGTTTTCCGCAGCTGTTCCATATTCAAGCGCACAGATAAGAGCGCTGCCGCTGCGCGCAAGATTTTTTGTTATCTCAAGGGCCGTAAAAAAATGCCAGTCTCCACGCTGGCCCAGATTTGCCTGTACCGCCTGTAAAATCTTGGATATGCCTGCCTCCCCGCTGCCGGCTCCGGACATAAGCTCCTTTGCGGACACGCCCTTGATCACATACATCGGCATGTCGATTATTATGTCCGGTGAACGGCAGATGTAGGACAGATAGCTGTCTATTCCCCGCTTCGCGGCCTCCTCGCCCAATATCACATTGCCGATATGGGCAAAGAACAGGTCTTCCTCGGAGGAATAGTTGCGTATGCGTTCCAGCGCCGTGGAGACAGAGTCGCCCACGCCGCTGAGACATGTGGGTTTATCCTCAGGTGTTGTTCCGGCGGAGGCCAGTGTGACCTGAACGCCGCTGGGTATATAATCCAGCCCCATGGACTGTATCACCAGCATCTGCTCCACCTCGCGATAATTTGAATAGATGGAGCCACAGCCGCACATGGAGGGCAGCATTCCTGCTATAATGAGAAAACAGACTATTTTTTTCATCGCTGACGCCTCTTGTCCGGTGTGCGAAGCAGCGGATCACGGAATTTGTTTTTTGATTTCGGTATGCGTATAAGCAGCCGCAGCAGACCCCAGGGTCGGCCATCAGACAGCGGGGCAGTGTAGTTTACGCCAAAGCTGTCGATAGACGCCAAATGCAGCAGCACTAAACAGCTTGCGGCCACAAGCCCGAATATGCCCCCCGCAATTGCCGCAAAGAGAAGGCCAAACTGTATCAGCCGCACTGCCGAGCCCATATCCTGGCTGGGCAGCGTATAGCAGGCGATGCCTGCCACAGCCACCACAATTATTGCGATAGGCGAGACCACTCGCGCCTCCACGGCGGATTGGCCCACAATAAGAGCACCGATTATAGACACGGTGTCGCCTATGGGGTTTGGCAGCTGCAGACCTGCCTCCTGAAGCAGGGCAAAAGCTATAAGCATGCTCAAAACCTCCAGCGCCGCGGAAAACGGCACATCTTTCTTTGCCTCAATAATTGACAGCAGCAGCCGTGTGGGTATCATCTCCTGATGATACATAGCCACCGCCACATAGAGCGCAGGCAGCACAATACTGAGGATCAGCGCAGTATAGCGCAAAATGGTGAGAGATGTGGCCACGAGAAAGTGCATATTGGTGTCACTGGTCACCTGCATGAATTCCGAGAAAGTGACAGGCAGCAAAAGCCCAACAGGCAGCCCGTCCACCAGCAGCCCAATGCGTCCGTCCAAAAGATATTGGGCAAAGCGATCGGGCCTTTCGGTATGAATGAGCTGGGGAAAGGGAGACAGCGGCGCATCTACAATATATTCTTCCAAAGTGCCCATTGAAACCAGAGAATCCACATCCAGCGCGTCCATGCGCCGCGCAAGCTCCGCAACGGTGTCCGGGGCGGCAACACCGTCTACAAACATCATAGCCACCCTGGTGTTGGATTTGCGCCCCACTATGCTCTCAATTACCTTGAGCTTGGGTGAGCAGATACGCCGCCTTACGAGGGCGGTGTTGACACGCAGAGTTTCTACAAAGGATTCTTTTGCACCTTTGAGAGACTTCTCATGAGTGGGTTCAGAGACGCTTCTGGTCTTGTCTGAGCGCACTTCAAAGCACAGGGCAGTCTGAGACTGATCAAAAATCAGAGCACAGTGGCCGTGCGTCAGGTCGGATATGACCTTGTCGAGGGAATCGCGCTGCTTGACGGAGTAGCTGTAGACAGAGCCGCTGAGAATATGCCGTATGCAGTCTTCCTCGCTGCCGATGCCATGTCCGCGAGCCGCCTGAGTGAGCGGACGCAAAACGTCTGCACCCACATCGCCCCCGGATACGATCCCGTCAAGCCAGCATACCCAGAGAAAAACTTTTCCCTCCAGACCAAAATCAATTTTGCGAGTTTCAAAATCTCCACAGCTTGCGAAAATGTCTTTAAGGCTCTCAATGGAGAGCAGCGCCTGATATTCCACGTCAGGAAGCGAATGTGGCGGAGGCGTCTCAATTAACTTTTTGTTATACATATGGTGTATTCTTTCCCATATTATCCACAATATTTAGTCACACGAAAAAAACTGGAAAAACGACAAAAAAGTGTTGACTTTGAGTCGCTTCGGTGTTATATTAACCAAGCGCCCGAGAGACGGGTACTTGACAAACAAAGCACGGCTTAAGAAATTTTAAGAAAAATGAAATTTCCTCTTGACATTGAGAATCAGCTGTGTTATAGTAATCAAGCTGTCGCCCCGAAAAGGCCGGCGCGAGAGTGTACCTTGAAAATTGAACAATGTAAGATAGCTTATGTAAAATAAGCACCAG
>CAYFSB010000140.1:2032-5133 GCA_964345655.1 uncultured Oscillospiraceae bacterium | reverse complement strand
CCCGCAGTGCCCGTGCCGGTCTGTCCACAGCCCTACCAGACACTGGGTGGAGAAGGCCAGCGTGTTGTACAGCAGCAGCACCGCCGCCATATCCGCGGCTGCGCTCTTATACAGCGCCGCGGCGCAGACTCCGTCCACCAGAAAATGCGCTGCCGCATTCAGCGGGAGCATAGGCCCCTCCCCTTTCAGATTTCATAAAAACACTATATCATAATCGGCGCCGATATGATAGAATAGTTCCAATATTTTTTAGGAGAACATTATATGCTTACAGTAAACGACCTTTCGATACAGTTCGGCTCATCAGTCCTCTTTTCCCGTGTGGACCTGCAGTTTACCGCCGGCAACTGCTACGGCATTATCGGGGCAAACGGGGCGGGAAAATCCACCTTTATCAAGATCCTCTCCGGGGAGCTGGAGCCCAGCTCCGGCAGCGTGGTGCTGGACCCCAAACGGCGCATGTCCGTTTTGAAGCAGAACCAGAACATGTATGACGGTTACAGTCTGCTGGACACCGTTATAATGGGCAACCAGCGGCTCTATGATTGCGGGCGGGAGAAGGACGCAATATACGACAAAGAGGATTTCTCCGATGAGGACGGCATACGGGCGGCAGAGCTGGAGGAGGAGTTTGCGGAACTGGGCGGCTGGGAGGCCGAGAGCGACGCGGGGCGCATCTTGCAGGGGCTGGGTGTGGAGGTGTCGCTCCACGAGAGCCTTATGGGAGACATTGACCGCCGGCTCAAGGTGAAGGTGCTGCTGGGACAGGCGCTGTGCGGCCATCCGGACGTGATACTGCTGGATGAGCCCACCAACAACCTGGATCTGGCAAGCGTGGTGTGGCTGGAGGACTTTCTCATGGACTATGAGGGCACAGTTCTGGTGGTCAGCCACGACCGGTACTTCCTCAATAACGTCTGCACACACATAGTGGATATAGACTACGGCAAGATAAAGATGTATGTCGGCAACTACGACTTCTGGTACGAGTCCAGCCAGCTTATCCAGAAGCTCATAAAGGATCAGAACAAGCGGGCCGAACAGAAGATCCAGGAGCTGCAGGCCTTTATTGCCCGCTTCTCCGCCAACAAGTCCAAGTCCCGGCAGGCCACCTCCCGCAGGAAGCTGCTGGACAAGATAAGCGTTGAGGAGCTGCCCGCCTCCGGCCGCCGCTATCCCTGGGTAGGCTTCAAGGCAGACAGGGAGCCGGGTAAGGACAGGCTCTTTGTCACAGAGATAAGCAAGAGCGTGGATGGGGTAAAGCTGCTGGACAAGGTGAGCTTTATCGTGGGCAAAGAGGACAAAATAGCCCTTGTGGGCAAAAACGAGATCGCCGTCACCATGCTCTACAAGATACTCATGGGCGAGGAGGAACCTGACTCCGGCAGTGTCAAATGGGGCGCCTCCATTACCCCCGCCTACTTCCCCAAGGATCACAACAGCTATTTTGAAAACTGCGAGCTGGACCTTATGGACTGGATGCGTCAGTTTTCCGAGGACAAGCGGGAGAGCTATCTGCGCACTTTCCTTGGCAGGATGCTTTTCTCCGGGGATGACGTATATAAGCAGGTGAAGGTACTCTCCGGCGGAGAGAAGGTACGCTGTATGCTAAGTAAGATGATGCTCTCCGGGGCAAACTTTCTGCTGCTGGATCAGCCTACAAACCATCTGGATCTGGAGAGCATCGCCGCGCTGAACAGCGGCCTTGAGGCCTTTAAATATAACCTGATCTTCTCCTGCCACGACCATCAGCTGACCCAGACCGTGGCAAACCGCATCATCGAGGTCACAGACACCGGCATCATCGACAGGCTCTGCAGCTATGACGAGTATATGCACCTGGGTGAGCTGGAAGGTCAGGCCAGATAAAAGAGGCTTTATTCAAAATATTTTAAATAAATTTCTTTACTCCGGCCGGATTTGGTTTTATGCTCAGAGAAGAGAGATAGGAGGCAGGATATGAAAAACGAAAAATTTAAAGAGGTCTGGCGCTTTGTGAAGTTCACGCTGTTTTCCATCAGCGCGGGGCTTGTGGAAATTGCCAGCTTTGCCCTTTTGAATGAGCTGACGGGCTGGAGCTATTGGCCCTGTTATCTCATCGCGCTGGTTTTGTCGGTGATCTGGAACTTTACGCTGAACCGGAAATTCACCTTTAAATCCGCCGCAAACGTACCCATCGCCATGCTGAAGGTGCTGGCCTATTACGCGGTGTTTACCCCGCTGTCCACCTGGCTGGGGAACTATCTGGCAGAGGTCCTGCTCTGGAACGAGTATCTTGTCACCGCCATCAACATGGTGCTGAACTTTGTCACGGAGTTTCTTTACCAGCGCTTCTTTGTCTTCGGCAAAACTATTGACAGCACGGTAAAACAGCAGGCTCAGTAACGGAAACTTATAAAAGCGGCCGTCCGGCGGTTCATTCCGCTGTGGACAGGCCGCTTTTTTTGTGGCATAATACGGACTTGCACCCTGCCAAAATTGCAGGGCCATAACTGTGAAAGGAACATCACACATATGAATCAAAAAGAACTCAGTGAGATACGCCGGCGCATACAGCCGGAACGCAACAGCATCAGACACATCTACGGCTGCTATGTAAACGGCAGCCGGGAGATAATCTCATATATAGACGAATCCCTCGGACTTCTGTCAAAAGAAGAGGGTGAAAAATATCTGGCGCTGCTGAAGAAGTCGCTGTCCGGGGCGCTGGGGAAAAACCTGCTGGACATAAGCTTTGAGACAAAGCAGGTGATGGACAGCGAGGAGCACAGGCTGCTCTCCGCCCTGCGCAAAAGTGAGCTGGAGGATGCGGAGCTTCGGGACAGCTTTTACAAATGCGTCATCGACTCTGTGGATATGGAGGACTCAAACTACCTTATTCTCATGGCCCACGACGCCTACGACGTGCCCCATCACGGCAAGGATGGCGAACCTTCAGACTCCGGCGACGTGTTTAAATACATACTCTGCTGCGTCTGCCCTGTAAAAACCGGTAAGTCCGAGCTGGGCTATTGCCCGGATGAGCAGCGCTTCCACAGCGCCGCGGCAAATCAGATAGTCTCCGCCCCTGAGCTGGGCTTTATGTTCCCAACCTTTGACGA
>CAYFSB010000140.1:0-2022 GCA_964345655.1 uncultured Oscillospiraceae bacterium | reverse complement strand
GACGACCGCTGCGCCAATATCTATAACGCCCTGTTTTATTCCCGAAACACCATGGAGATACACCAGAGCTTCATAGACGCGGTGTTCCGCACTCAGGTTCCCATGTCTGCCGGGCGGCAGCGGGAGACCTTCAGTCAGGTTCTCACCGAGGCTCTGGACGGCGCCTGCCCCTTCGATGTGGCCCAGTCAGTCCATGAACAGCTCAGTGAGCGCATTGCTCTGCACAAGGAGAGCCGCGACCCTGAGCCGCTCACCGTCTCCCCGGAGGAGCTGGACGGCATACTGGAAAACAGCGGCCTTGGCCCGGAGCAGCTGGAGAGTTTCCATGCAAAATGTCAGGAGCAGTTCGGCGAGGACGCCAGACTATCCCCGGCTAACCTTGTAGACAGCCGCCGCATGGAGATATCCACGCCGGAGGTGAAGGTGACGGTGGACCCAAAGCACGGTTATCTTGTGGAAAAGCGGGTCATAGACGGGAAAAAATATATCCTCATCTCCGCTGACGCGGGGGTAGAGATCAACGGCATAAACGTGAGCATGGACGGAGACTGAAATAGCAAAAATTTAAAAGCCCTGTCATCTTGAGGCACAAAACGGCTCAGGACGACAGGGCCTTTTTATCTTTGAAGCAGCGCTATGTCTAATGCTTTATGAGCCGTATTGCTTAAGATCGCGTATGGCGTCGGTCATGATCATATGGGTCTTTTCCAGCGCTTCCTCCCGGTCTCCGTTTAAAAGCGCCTTGTAAAAGCCCAGCTTCAGCTTGTACAGCGCCTCAATGCCGCAGCGCTTGCAGTACAGCTCCCACAGGTATATGCCCGGCGAGCGAAAGCTGTAATACATCAGCGGCAGCAGCACGTTGCCGGAGAGTATGGCCAGCTCATGGTAAAATCTGAACACCGCGTCGGCGGCAGTCTCGTTGTCCTTTGCGTCCCGCAGCTCATCCAGTATGGCCCCAAGCCCCTCCAGCTCTTCAAAGGCCGCTCTCTTCATCACCAGCTCCACACACAGGCATTCAAGCTGCTCCCGCACCTCCAGAAGTGACTTGACCTCGCTCTGGCGCATCAGGCCGCCGTTATAGCGCATAATGGCCACCAGCGTCTCCACAGTGCCCTTTCGGCGATAGTCGCTGACAAAGACCCCCTGCCTGGGCCGCACCTCTACAAACCCAAGCTTCTCAAGCTCCACCAGTCCCGCGCTTATCACCGGGCGGCTGACCCCCATCTTCACGCTCAGCTCCCGCGCCGGCGGCAGCTGCTCGCCGACGTTCAGCTCCCCTGAGAGTATCATGTTCTCTATCTGCTGTACAAAAAGGCTCGTCAGCGACAGCGCCGTTATTTTCGTATATCCCATTTTAAACCTCCGTGAAAAAAGCTGTTGGTATTACCACGCATATTTATGACAGATTATACATGACATTTGCACCAATGTAAAGACGGTAAATTGCCCAAGTATACGAAAAATAAGCGTGCTCTTGAATTGTTAAAGAAAGTACAATATAATTATGCTGTAAGAATCAGCCGTGGTAACACCATAACTGAGCAGATAAATAAGGAGGAATCTAAATGCCTGATTTTGATGCCGTAGTAATCGGCGCCGGCAACGGCGGACTGGCGGCAGCTTGTAAAATGGCGCTGGAGGGGAAAAAGACCCTTCTTGTAGAGCGCCACAACCTCCCCGGAGGCTGCGCATCCAGCTTCCGCAGAGGTCGTTTTGAATTTGAGACCGCCCTGCACGAGATGTGCGAGTGGGGCACAGCAGATAACTCCGGCAACTGCCGCAAGACTGTTGTTGAGGAATACGGTGTACCGCTTAAGGGTCACATCGTCTCGGAGAACTTCCGGGTCATCACCACCGCCAGCGACGGGAAGACCCATATTGACGCCACCCTGCCCTGCGGCACCCAGAATTTCATCGACCGCATGGAGGAATTGGTGCCAGGCTGCCGCAAATCCGTCACCGATTTCTTTGAGATAGGTGAAGAGCTGCTGGCTGCTGGAGCCTATTCCCTGTCTGTCAACG
>CAYFSB010000139.1:0-5136 GCA_964345655.1 uncultured Oscillospiraceae bacterium | reverse complement strand
GGACTTGAGTATGGACGCGGAATAGCGCGTGCCGCCGTTAGCGACGGTTGCGCAGTATTCGGCCAGCTGCAGCGGGGAGAAAATGCTGTCCGCCTGTCCTATTGCCGCCTGCAGCGTATCGCCTATACGCCACTCTGTGCCCGCGTAATCCACGTGGTTTGCACGGTTTGACATGTTGCCCGTGGTCTCCACAAGCTCAATGCCGGTCGATACGCCCAGGCCAAAGTTATGGGCATACTTTCCCAGCTTATCAACGCCTATCTCATTACCGACGGTGTAGAAGAAGTAGTTGCAGGAGTCCCGGATAGCGGTGGTCACGTTCTCTTCAGGGTGGGTGTAATGCTCTCCCGCCACAGAGTTCCATATCCAGCACTCAGGCGCGTAGCCTTCTGCCGCGTACCTTGTGAACACGCCCTCGCAGTCGACCTTGTATTCTGTGTTTATTATGCCCTCGCTCAAAACGGCCATGGCCGTGCAGGGCTTAAAGGTAGAGCCGGGGGCGTAGGCGCCCATAAGCGCCCTGTTGAAAAGCGGGGCGTTATCCGTCTCCAGCAGCTGCTGATAGTTGTCGATTATGGTCGTAACATTGTAAGTGGGCCAGCTTGCTATGGCCAGCGGCTCACCGGTCTTCACACTTACCACCACTGCCGCAGCGCCGGTTATCTCGTCCTTCATCTCCGCGTTATAGTCGCCTCTGGCCATACCCTCAGCCCGCTCCTGATCCCGGTTCTTTTTCAGAATGCTGATGCCGTTGCCAAGGATACGCTCCACCTGCTCCTGCAGCGCGATATCAATAGTCAGGTAGACATGGTTGCCCGGCACCGGCTCCTCGGTATACACGGTGCTCAGAACGGTGCCGGCGGCGTTCTTTGTCTCCATCACCTGGCCGTCCTTGCCGTGGAGATAGTTCTCAAAAGCGTATTCAATGCCGTCCTTGCCTACAACGGCGTCTGTGGAATAATTCAGCAGGGAGTATTTCTCATATTCCTCCTGGGTCATAAGGCCCACGTAACCCAGAATATGGGCCGCGTACTCGGTGCCATAGTTGCGCACATAGGAGCGCTCCACATCTATACCCACAAGCTTATTCTCCATTATGGCGGAGATAAGCTGCATACTGGCATCCTCAACGAAGACATACTCGGCAGTATTAATGGAATAGCGCACGTTTATTGAGTATCGCACACCGGCAATTATGCGCATCTCCTCTGCGGAATAGCTGTTGTCTATGCCGTAGCGGGTCCGCATATAGCTCATCAGCTCCACCGCCGTGGGACTCTCCGACAGGCCTGCCTCTTCAAATTCCTTTGCTCTGGTCTCATCCGTGAAATAGGCCGAAAGCATGGTCTTTTGTATCTCGGTCATGTCCGCGTTATATTCAAATGGGGGGCTGAGGCTTATGGGCAGGTCATCCGTATAGCTGTCCCCGTAGCCCTCCACCAGCTGAACAAGCTCCAATATGACCGCGTTGGGGTCATCGTTGGCAAAGAGCTTGGTGGTATCGATTTTAAGGTTGTAGCATTCCTTGTTGCTGACCAGCACGCGGCCATAGCGGTCCAGTATGTTGCCTCTGGCCGCGGTGACGGTTTTCTCTTCATTATTAATTTCATTGCTCTGGTTATAGTACTTCTCGCCCTCAATTATCTGAAGTTTATACAAAAACACTATATAAATAGCGAGAATGAGCGCCAAAATTGCAGCCATTGCGGCTATTCTGCCTGGTCTGATAATTCTGTTCATTTAGAGGGGTTCCTTTCTCTATGCCTATTCTATCCACCTTGCCGGCGGGAAATAGGCCAGCACAGCCGGGGGCAAAGACCAAAGCGTCTGCATCAGGGCAGTCACCAGAAGGCTCGCCGCCCAGCCGTCCGAAGCAAAGGTCTTCAGCATCTGCACAATCGCGGTTGCGAGAAGCCCCGCAAATGCCGCGCCCATAAACGCGAAAAATCGTCTGTTGATAAAAAACTGGGACACGAAGCCCGACGCGAAGGCCAGCACCGGGAACAGTACAGTAAAGGTGACGGTGTTCTCCACGAAGGCCATGTCCGCAAAAATACCCATAATAAGGCCAAATACCGCTCCCCAGCTGACGCCCTCGAACATGCCCACCGCTATTGCCACCGCCGGCAGCACCATAGGGCAGACACCGAAAATGCGCACCTGAGTAAACAGCATGTTCTGCGCCACCAGCGCCAGAAACATGTACAGAGCATATCTGAGTATTCTTTTAAAATTTATTTTGGCTATAATATCCTTCAAAATTATTCCACCACTTCAAAGCTCTTGATTATAAACACCTGCACCAGCGAGTCCAGCTCACACTGGGGCTCTATAATGCCGTATTCTATCTGGCCGCCTGCCTCTGTCTGGAAATTTGTAATGGTGCCTATCACAAGTCCTGCGGGAAAGGCGCCGCCGGAGCCGGAGGTGAGCACCTCTTCACCCACGAATATCTGCGCGCCGTCGGCCAGAAATGTGAGCTTGGCTGTCTTATTTTTCATCAGGGCAAATTCGCCCACCACCATGCCGGAGCTGCCCGTGGTGCCCACAAACGCGCCCACGCTCATGTCCACGTCAATAAGGGTGCTCACGGTGGCCCAGGTCTCACCCAGCTCCGTCACCTGTCCCACTACCGCGCCATACTCCGTCACCACAGGGTCTCCCAGCTCTATACCGCTGGTTTTGCCCTTGCTTATGGTAAAGGATGAGGACCAGTTGGACGATGACCAGAGCACCACCTTGCAGGATTCCATCTCATAGTCGGTGTGCTTTTCCCTCAGCTCCAGAAGCTGGCGGAGCCTTGTATTCTCCTCGGAGGCCTCTATGCCGTCTCTTGCGGACTGCTGGGCATCGGCCAGCTGTGAACGGAGAGATTCATTCTCCGCCATCAGCGAGTCATACTTGTACAGATATCCGTAGATGCTGTCGAACCAGTTTACAGCGGAACTGAGCACCTTCTGCATCGGCGCCTTTACTACCCCCGTCATGTTCTGCAAAAAGCCCGTCTCTCCGTTGCGGGCGGCGGCGCTGAGGCCGATTATCAATGCGGCGGCAGCCACAATAATGCCTATGCGTATTCCGTTTTTCTTCAGATATTCTTTCAAAGGATCTCAACTCCCTGCTCTTTAAGCATTTGCCCCAAAGTACACAGCGGCAGACCCATGACGTTGAAAAAGTCCCCGTCTATGCCGCTGACAAACAGCGCGGCCTTCCCCTGGGCGCCGTAGGCTCCGGCCTTGTCCATCGGCTCGCCGGTATCCACATAGGCCTCTATCTCCCGGCCCGATATCGGGCGAAAGCGCACGGCTGTCATCTCATATTTTGACACCGTCTGGCCGGCTTTTATAACCGTCACTCCGGTATAGACCTGATGCGTTCTGCCGGACAGGACATGCAGCATATCCACCGCTTCACTGCGGGAGTGAGGCTTTCCAAACACGCGCCCATCCGCCCAGACGATCGTGTCCGCGCCGATCACCACATCGTCCCGGCCGCATTGGGCCGCCACCTCCCCCGCCTTCTGGGCGGACAGCGCCAGCACCAGTTCCTGGGGTCCTGCGCCCGCCGGCGCTTTTTCCTCGCCTTTGGCGGGGATGATCTTCATATCTCTGATGCCCAGCATCTCCAGCAGCTCACGCCGTCTGGGAGATCCGGAGGCAAGGATTATACTCATTTTCCGCAAATTCCTTTCCCCTGCGGCATTTTTTCGGGGTCTTCAGTCCACACCCCTGTAATACAGGCCACGGGTCAGCACGTTTGGTTTATAGTCCGACAGGCCCATATAGCCTCTTGCCACCTCGGCGCACTCTCTGGCGCTCTCGGTGGTAAACATCATGCGCAGCCCCCAGAGTCCCGCGGAGTACAAATCTTCCTTTTTATCCGCCAGATACAGCTTATGCGCATTATATATGACGTTTCGGCATCCGAACTCCTTCACCACTGGGAACACCGAACCCATCCTGTCGGAAAGCTGGCCGGTAGTCTGGCAGGTGCAGCGGCCGGCGCTCTCGTGCATAATGCACTGGTCAGAGACCATCAGCGGCAGTCTGCCGTATGCTATAAGCTCCGTGTCCAGCGGCTTTGCCATTGCCTTTACCTGGGAAATACGCAGCTCAAAGGAGGCCGTGGCCGACAAAAAGCCCGCCTGGCACAGCACATCCAGAGACTGGGAGTTAAAAGCATTCAGCCCAAAGTCTCCCCGGACCTTCATCCCCATATTTCTGGCAATAAGCACATGGCCAAGATTGCCCACCAGCGCCTCGTCCACGCCGAATTTCGTGAGCTTTGCCAGTGCGTTGAATATCTCTCTGGCCTGATCGTCGGTTATCACCCTGGGCAGCACCGCCACGGGCTTTGCCCCGTTTTCAACAAAGGGGCGCACCAGTTCAAACCGCTCCGCCATTAAAAGGGCAGGCACATATATATAGCCCGGCTTCAACTGAGCCAGCTCCGTTGTGAGCTGCTCCTCCGTGCGTACCTGAAAGATGATCGCGGGGTCAGCTATGGCCGGCACATTTTTCGGCATTGCCGGCAGCCGCCCGGCTCGGCGCTTAGGCCCCTCGGCCCGGTGCTCTGACAGATCGGAGATCAGCTTGCGCCGCAGTTCGTTTATCTCCGCCGCCGGCAGATACAGCCCCGGATCGGCCTTGGCGCGGTTTTCCACGCAGTTATAGGGGGTGCCGCCGGTCTTGAACATCTGCTCAGTCAGATAGGCCTCCGTAAGGCCCTGGCGTTTTGCCCGCTCCGGCACCGGCCCGTAGGCCACGGCCTTGTTCCCGTCGTCATCGAAGGCTATCGCCTTTATTTTCTGGCCCTTTTCGGCCACGGTGTTGAAATGCACCGGCACCCGGCGCAGCTCGCCCTCGGCATATGCTCTGCGGGTAGCCTTAAATATCTTGTCCGTATCCTTTTCGGTCTCTTCTCTGACTCCAAACATGTTCTGCTTGTCGCCGTTGAAATAGCCCTGGGTAAAGCCCTGGCGGGAGAACGCCTTCTCCAGCAGCTCCATCTCCTCGGCGGTGGGCCGGCGGCGCTCCTTTATGGCCTTGGAATATATGCCGGTGACTATGGCGGCGTATTCGGGCCGCTTCATGCGCCCCTCTATCTTCACGCAGGCCACCCCGGCATTCTCCAGCT
>CAYFSB010000138.1:1622-5193 GCA_964345655.1 uncultured Oscillospiraceae bacterium | reverse complement strand
TTTAAGGCGTACATCACGTCACCCCTTTTATCCCGTAAATAATTAATGGAATACATCTTTTTACAGCTACGGCCGGGGCACCGGCCATTCTGGACTCATAGCAATCGGAAAAAATGACCCCGGCGGCAGAGGTGGCCGCAAGCCTTGTCTCCGTACACAAATAATAGTTTGAGACTGCGGTCTCAAAGGGGGAGCGCAGCACAGCGGACATGCCCACAGGCACCTCCACGGCGCTACAGCCTGTTACCTCGCTGCCGGTGTAGCACTGGGCGCTATATAAAATCCGCGCCATGTCGTAGCCGCCCAAGTCCAGGCTCACCGTCTGCGCCGAAAAGCTGCTTGTGGGGCTTGCGTTTTCCCAGAGCTTCACTATATGTACGCCGCCGCTGTCATCGGCCCATGCCGTCCCATCCGCCGTCTTTTTCAGCAGCTGCCCCGCTGTGCCGCCGTCTGGCAGCTCGCCCCAGGGCAGCTTCTCCCCGCCCCGGACTATCTCCCAGTCCTCCGGTATCTCCAGCGTCTTTGCCGCCGCCGGGGCCTTGCCAAAGGCCACCCCGTCCCCGTCCGGCCGGAATTTCAGCGCCCATTTGCGCAGGGGTATCTTCTGCTCATACACCGCCGTGTTCCCAAGGGCGTCGGTGGCGGTGAGCTTTACCATGTAGCTCAGATCCGGGTCTGTCACCGGCGAGAGCACTGTGGCCGTGCCGGAGGCAATGGTCTCCGCCGTGCCGTAGCTGCCTGTGAGCAGCCGCACCGCCGCCGTCAGCGCGGCGCTGTTTTCGTTGTTCAGGGCAGAATATATGACAGTCGCTCTGGCGCTGATGCCCGCCCCGTCCTCATCCGCCGTCCCCTGGGCGCCGCAGCGGAAGATGCTTATGCCGGAGAGCCTTGGGCTCTGGTAGCTCAGGGGCGTGACTGTCAAGGCCGTCTCCGCGTAAAAGCCCCGGCTGTCGGTGACACGGCAGAGTATCTCCGTCTCACCGGTGAGCACCTGCGTCTGATACGGCGCGGCACTGACGGCGACGCCGCCGCAGCTGATGCTGTAAGAGGCTATGGACGCGCCGTATTTCAGCGTCACGGCGCTGTCGTCAAAGGCCACCTGTGCCCGGCTGTAGCCCTGCACATAGCCTGCAATTTTGGCCACAGCGCCGGTATTGTATGGCGCGGCCGACACCGCCCCGCCGTCCATGACCGGGGCCGCATCCTCGCTGCGGAAGCTGACGGTGACTGGCGCTGTAAGCTGCTCCGTGCCTATCTCGCTCCCCTCGTCACAGGTGACGCATTCCAGCTGGAACTGGGCCGAGGCCCGGTCGGTTATCAGCGGCGCGTAAACCGCAAGGGACGGCGTCCAGCTTATGGTGGGATAGACTGCCGTATTTTCGGCTACGGTCTCCGTGTGCAAAACGGTGGCTGCGTCTGGGGAGAGGAGCTTTGCGGTAATGGTGTGGGTGGCGCTTGAGCTGTCCCGGTTAAGGATTATTGTGAGCGCTGCGCCGAAGATCCCGTCCTGGGCGCTGATAAAGCTGGCCGCGCCATAGCGGGTATTGCGGACAATGACGATGCCGCTGCCGCCCGCGCCGCCCACTTTGTTGCAGCCGCCTCCGCCACCGCCGCCGCCGGTATTGGCTGTTGCGGCAAGGCCCTCGCCCAGTCTGTCGCCGCCGCTGCCGCCGCCGGGTGCTCCGCCGGGTGCGTTTGCGCCGCTGTTTCTGGCGCCGTAATAGCCGTTAATGTAGCCTGAAGTTACGGCGGAGCCGCCGCCACCTCCGCCCCCGCAGAGTCCGCCGGACGCCTCGCCGAATTCTCTTGTGCCTGTGCCCTGCCCCGTGCCGCCGCTGCCGTGTACAGTGCCGCCCTTGGAGCCGTCGGAGCCGCCGTTGCCGCTGGATGTGTAGCTCACATTCTGGTCTATATATGCGCCGGAGCCGCCGCCGGAGCCACCGCTGCCTCCGCCTCCGCCGCTTGAGCCTTTTGCGCCCGCCGCGCCGCCCGCCGCCGTGACGCCAAGCGCGGAGCTGTCGCCGCCGGGAAGTCCAGCCGCGCCGCCCGCGCCCACCGTGATCTGATACCCGGTGTTCCCAGTCAGCGTGTCCTTGAGTGTCGTGGCGGTATATCCCGCGCCGCCTCCGCCTCCGCCCTGGTTCCAGACGTCGCCGGAGCCGCCGCCTCCGCCTCCGCCCAGCCGGAACACATCCACCCGCACCGCGCGCGACATTGTCAGTACGCCCGATGTGAGTAATTTCAGCGCCCAGTTTCCCGCGCTCTGCGTCAGCTCATATTGGCCTGTGTATGTAAAATTGGGTATAGTTGCCATAACGTCAGAAGAAACATATTCCATTCCATTTCCGCCGGGGCGGCGAAAATTCCATATCCATATGTTCCTTCTTCCTCCTTTCTCGTGAACCCGCTGCGCTGGGCTTCACGAGAAGCCAGCGGGGGTCATTTCGTTCCTGGGCTTCGGTTTGGGGTACGGGGACGCGCCCTGCGGGGGACCCTCATCAGTCGGCTGCGCCGACAGCGGAGGTGAATTGCCACATCCGCCCTATGCGCCGGTGTAACGCAGTCCAAAGCCGCCGTAGGTGGTCATGGCCCATTCCGCGCCCAGCTGCAGCGTGTCCTCCACTACGATGTTCCCCACATGCAGCATGCCGTCGGATGAGTCAAACCAGCCCTTCTTTGAACCGTTTATCCAAAACTGCCAGCCAGCTCATAATAGGTGAGCCCGTTTTCCGTCTGGGTGGTGCCGGTGAAGCTGAGGCTCTCCGCTATGGAAATGCCAAAGGCCGTCTCTCCGGTGTCCGGGTCCGTTATAAGCCCGCGGCGTATCTCGCCCCGAATGGCGCTCATGTGGCTGTCAAGCCCGCCGTACAGGGCATTCACCGCGTCCAGCTTTGACTGGAACTCATAGCTCTCCACCACCTGCCGGGCCGTGGCCGTGAAAGCCGCGCTGAGGCTCTCCGTGTACTCCCCCAGATCGGACTTGGCCATGTAATCCGCGGAGAGCACCTGCGATAGCGTCTCCACGTTTCGCTGCACCCTGTCCGCAGTCTTCACAATAAGTGAGCGCAGAGCCGTAGTGTCGGCCGTCGCTGCCGCCGCCGTGCCCCGTGCCCTGACCGACGCCGTCTGAGCCGCCGTGGCCGTCCCGCCGCTCCCGGAAGCCTCCGCCTCCTCTGCCGCGCTCTCAAGTGTCCGCGTCATGCGCACAAGATAATCCCGCAGCGCCCCTATCTGCTGCCTGTCGCTGCCGCTCAATATGGGCGGATATTCATATGTCATATGCGTTCTCCTTATGTTTCTTCTTCCGCCCCGCCGGGGACGGGGTACGGGCGATTCGTGAATTGCCCGCGTCCCACGTCTCTTGTCTCCCCCTGCGGGACGGCGGTGGGCTGTCAGGAGACGGCGTCGCTGCCGGTCTCAAGGATACGGGCAATGGAATATATCTTCACATCGCCGCTGCCGCTGAGTCTCAGCTGCATATGACCGCAGCGCCGGGGGCGCACGGGGATCATCACCGTGCCCTCGCCGCTGAGGCTCACTGTGCCCGCGCTCTCCCATTCACCGGCGGAGT
>CAYFSB010000138.1:0-1612 GCA_964345655.1 uncultured Oscillospiraceae bacterium | reverse complement strand
CAGATATATGCCCAGCTCCGCCCCCGCCGCCATGCGCAGACTGATATTGAACCGGGAAATGTACTTTCGGTCAGGGGTCTCATACCGCTGTATGCCGGTCTCGGCAAGCCATTCAAGGCCGCTCTCCGCCGTGCCCGCGCCGCCGTTCAGATCTATCAGCGTGTTGGTGTCGGCGTCGATGCAGTACAGCGCGTCGTCCACCGGGGCAAAGCACAGGGCATGGAGACTGTCCTCCCTGTACCAGATGCTCCGGGCGGTGTCCAGGGTGAACAGGCTCCAATCCCCGGCGCCGTCGCGCATCGACACATAATAGCGCCCGGCAAAGTCCCCCGCCGCCGCCTCGTAATACAGCACATCGCCCAGCGCCCGGCTCACCGACTGGGGAAAGCCCCCCTGCCACACGCAGATGTCGCTGCGGGACTTGTAATACAGGCTCTCACCCACCACTCTAAGACTTTTGTGGCTGCCCTTCTGAACTCCGCGGCAGGCCGTCTCGTACACTCTGTGTGCGCCAGAAGCGGACACGCCTATCTTGTGTATACTGTTTTCCTTGAAAAAGCAGGGTGAGCCCAGATAGTTCACCGCCCCGGTCCACTCCCCGTCCGAGCCAACTGAGGCGGTCCAGGAGTCGGTGGACAGGCCCAGATACTGCCGCCAGTTTTTGAAATCACCCAGCGCGCAGCAGTACAGCTCATTTACGGTTTTCCCGTCTGAGACGCCGTAATAGCAGCCCCAAAGCCGGTTCTGGCTCTGGCAGACATGATCCATCTGCGGCACGCGCCGCTGTATGTGTATGGCGGCCCCGGTCTGGGTATACGAGGCGGGGATAAGCCCCACCAGCACGATGTAATCCGCCTGGCTGCCGCTCTGGCCGCCCAGGGCGTATATGGCCTTGTCGCCGTTGAGATCGTCAAAATACATGCCGGATATCTCCACGCCGTCATACTGGCTGAAAAGCCGGGGTATCTCACCCTGAGTGGTGAAGCCCACGCGGGTGTATACCGTCTCAAGCTGGGTCCAGACCGACAGAGCCGTGGAGTACTGATACAGCGTGTCGCTGGTGCTGTCCAGCCAGAGCTGGGCGTTCTCAGGCTGGGTTGGCTCAGTGTCGGAGCATGTGGGGTCGGCCATGGGCTGGCCCTGGGCGTCGCAGAGCGTGTAGCTCACCGCGCCGGATATGGTCGCTTCGGCCTCCATGGAGCCGAAATCTGTGTCGTCCTCGGTGTTGGCATAGCCTTTGTCCGGGAAAATGAGAATGTAGGCGCCCATGCCCACCAGCTGCTTTTCGCCGGCGCTCAGACCAGTGAGGGCTGTGGCGGCCCGATTATAATAGAGAGTGCCGTCATCCACCCAGGCCAGCGCGTCCTTGGCTATAAGCCCGCCCGGCGCCGTGAGTTCTGCCGCCGTCGAGCGCAGCGGTCTGGTGGACAGCAGCGGATAGTGCAGAGAGGACAGGTTCTTCGTGTCGTAGAACGCCCCGTCCTTTATTTGCAGCCGGTGGTCATAGCCGTAAAAGCTGTCGGTCACCACCCGCTGCTGCTTCGTGGGACTGAGATATGGAAAAATCGGTATAGGATCATCTCCTTAAATATGTTTGCAGCGCGTCCCTGCG
>CAYFSB010000137.1:0-5223 GCA_964345655.1 uncultured Oscillospiraceae bacterium | reverse complement strand
GTGATGAGGACTGTGCGGCGCGCCTATCAAGATGTCCGAGATGCTCGCCCAGGTGCCCGATTCCTATTATATCGAGCGCTGCGCTGTGAACACTAACGCCAATATCATAAAGACCAAGAAGGCAATCAAGAAGGCATTCCAGTACCAGATGGAAGGCAAGGGCTTCTGTATGGTCGAGGTGCTCTCCACCTGCCCCACCAACTGGGGTCTCAGCCCGGTTGAGGCTATGAAGTGGCTGGAAGAGAACATGATCCCCTACTATCCTCTGGGCGTGTATAAAGATAAGGGGGCTAAATAATCATGACAAAACAGTTCATCTTTGCGGGCTTCGGCGGTCAGGGCATGCTCCTGATCGGCAAGTTCACAGCAATGGCCTGCATGCTTGACGGAAAGCATGTGTCCTGGCTTCCCTCCTATGGCCCTGAGATGCGCGGCGGTACCGCCAACTGCTCCGTCATTGTCAGCGATGAAGACGTGGCGTCTCCTCTGGTGGACTGCGCCGATGTGGTTGTCGCCATGAACCTGCCGTCCCTGGAGAAGTTCGAGAGCAAGGTAAAGCCCGGCGGTGTGCTTGTTGTCAACAGCTCTATTATTGAGCGTAAATCTACCCGCGACGACATAACTGTCGTCTACTGCGATGCCAACAAGATCGCCGAGCAGGTCGGCAACCCCAAGGGCGCAAACGTGGCGATCCTTGGCGCCATGATGGCAAAAGCCGATGTGGTGAGCCTGGATAAGATGGTCGAGGCTATCCGCATAGAATTGGGCGAGAAGAAGCTCAGATTCCTTGAGGGCAACAAAAAGGCCCTGGCCGCAGGCATGGAAGCGGCAAAATAATATATCACGTAAAGAAAAGTGCAGGCAGTATGCCTGCACTTTTCAAGCTGTCGACAAAGTGTCGGCAGCTTGAAAGGCACAATTCAGAACCCGTTAGAAAGTTCTGAATTGTGCATGATTGAACGTGAAGAGGGAACTCCCGTCCCCTCTTCACAATCTCCCCATGCAATGGGTTACACTCACACATAGGTTTGTCTACAGTCTAAAAGTGCAGGCAGTATGTCTGCACTTTTCTGCTCCAGATATAGTTTTAATAACCAGCTAAATTAGTATTAATAAAAAGTTAATAAATTTAACAAAAAAAGACTTGCAATTATTTAAAACTTGTGTTACTCTTACTGCAGAAAAGGGTTGATGATTATGAACAACGAATTAATAGAAAAGATCGGGGACAAAATGCGTTCGTTCCAATTGCCGCGCTGGAATGAGCTGCCGGATTTTGGCCTGTATCTGGACCAGGTGCTGAACTGGCTTGCCCAGCGGCTGGACGGATATGACATCAGCAGCGAGAAGATGCTGACCTCATCCATGGTGAATAATTATGTGAAGATGGGTGCAATTCCTGCGCCGGAACGGAAAAAATACTATAGGCCGCATCTGGCTCTGCTGATAGTCATCTGCGTTTTAAAGCCGGTCATAGCCATATCGGATATCCGCGATTATCTGTCCGCGGAGCTGATGGTAGCGGATGGAAGCGCGCTGTATGACAGTTTTTGCCGGATGTACGAGACTACAAGCGCCTCCACCATAGAGGAGACGATAGCGGCAGCGGAGGCCTGCAATGAGGGCGATCTGCTGAAAGAGACCGCAGTCAGAGCCGCTCTGCGCGCATGTGCCGAGCGTTCAATTGCCCAGGCGATTATAAAAAACAGCCTGGAATAAAAAAAGGAGTGTTTATTATGAGTAAAAATCTTAAAGCGGCGGCAAAGGATATAAAAAAAGACATCAAGGCGGCAGCAAAAGAGGAAAAAGCCACGCTAAATGCCCTTAAAGAACAGGTGAAGGACGAGGCAAAGGAGCTCAAGGCCCCTGTGGAAGAGAAGCTCAGCGAGGCAAAGCAGCTCCATAATATGGAGAGAGAGATAAGAAAAGAGAAGCGCACAGCCGAGAGAGAGCGGGACGAAGTGGTCAGAGACCTGAAGAAAGATGTTGAAAAAGAGGCTGATGAGCTGAGAAAGCTTCAGGAGAATGCCCAGAAATAATACACTCTCCGGGGCAAACGGATAATAAATAAACATGTCATTCTGAGGCCGCGCGGCTCAAGGAGTGCTCACTGACTGGCTTTTGCCGAAGTGAGGAACCTTTGCCTGCGCGCAGAATGACATGTTTTTTTGTTTTGCTGCCGCCGGTTAAATTCATTCAATGCCGTATTTATCCCGGATAATATCCAGCACCTGGCCAAAGGGGAGAACAGGCTCCGGGTGTGAGCAATGCTCTCCAATAGATTTTTCCATCCAGACCATGCTGTACCACCGGCCGAATTTAAAGCCGGAGCAATGGAATTCACCCACCTGAGTGTAACCCATATGGGCGTGGAACTGCGCGCTGTTATTTGTGAGGTATTCGTCCTCCTGTGGGGCATAGGCGATGCAGGCGTTCACATTTAGAATATGCTGCTCGCTGAGCGCGTTTTCAAGCGCCTGGTACAGCGCCCGGCCGATGCCCTGCTTTTTCAGCAGCCTGTCCACATAAATGGAGGTCTCCACCGACCAGTCATATGCCTCCCGCTCCCTGAATCTGCCGGCATAGGTATAGCCGAGTATTCGGCCGTCCATCTCCGCAACCAGATAGGGATATTTCCTGAGTGTGTCTTTAATACGGTCCCGAAACTGGGATACGGATGGAACGATATGTTCAAAGCTTATGGACGTGTTCTCCACGTAGGGCGCGTATATTGCGAGGAGTGCCTGCGCATCCTCCGCTGCGGCGACGCGGATGTGAATTTTTCCAGTCTCCATATTTTCGCCTCCCGGATTTTTTGTATTTGTAATAATATCACATGGCATGTTTGAAGGCAATATGGCTGACGCTGCCGCCGCGAAATTAATAAAAACATGCTTGAAAATGACGGCGGCTCAGCTATAATGATTGCATATAAACACTTTTGGAGGCACTCCGATGAAAAAGCTCAATGTCTGCCTTATAAACGATTCATTCCCGCCCGCCATAGACGGAGTGGCCAATGCGGTGACGAATTATGCCCGAATAATTACAAACAGCCACAGCAGCGCCTCCGTGGTCACACCCTTTTATCCTGACACGGATGACTCTGCCTATGATTTTCCCGTGCTGAGATACCCCAGCGTGGATTTGACAAAGTATGTGGGTTACAGGGCGGGCTTTCCTTTTTCGGCAGAGATTATAAACAAGCTTGAACAGTCGGGCTTTGACATTATCCACAGCCACTGCCCCATAACCTCCACAATGTTGGCGCGGGCGCTGCGGGACAGGATAAATGTGCCTCTGGTGTTCACCTATCACACCAAGTTTGATATTGATATAGCCAACGCCGTGCGCGGGCGCATTCTTCAGGAGGAGGCCAAAAGGCTGCTGGTGGAGAATATCTCCGCCTGCGACGAGGTATGGACAGTGAGCCGGGGCGCGGGGGACAACCTGCGGAAGCTTGGCTATAAAGGGGACTATGTAGTCATGCCCAACGGCGTAGACCTGCCGCGGGGCAGGGTTTCGGATGAACTTGCAGCGCAGGCGACGGTGGGCTTTGATCTGCCGGTAAGAGTCCCGGTGTTCCTGTTCGTAGGGCGCATGATGTGGTACAAGGGCATACGGCTGATTCTGGACGGGCTGAAAATGCTGGCTGACAGGGGACAGGATTTTCGCATGGTTTTTGTAGGCGGCGGCGGGGATAAGGATGAGATCACGGCCTGTTCAAAAGCGCTGGGCCTTGACGGGCGGGTCCTTTTCTCCCCGCCGGTGCGGGACAGAAATATTATAAGAGCCTGGTACTGCCGGGCTGATCTGTTTTTGTTCCCGTCCACCTTTGATACAAATGGGCTTGTAGTGAGGGAGGCGGCGGCCTCGGCACTGGCCAGCGTTCTGGTGAGGGGAAGCTGCGCCGCGGAGGATGTGACAGACGGAGAGAGCGGCTTTCTCATTGACGAGGAGCCTGAGGCCATGACGGAAATTCTGGCGAGACTGTGCAAAAATATGCCGGAGATGAGACGTGTGGGTCAGGGGGCGCAGAGAGAGCTGTATATATCCTGGGAGGATTCCGTGGCCACGGCGTACGAGCGGTATGGTACAGTGATAGATAATTATAAATGCGGGCTATACCCCGTGCATGACAGGCTGTCGGACGAGCTGTTTCACGGCATGGCCCAGACGATGGACATGTATGAGCGCAACAAGGCGGCCCGGCGCCGGAGGCTCAGCGAAATGGCCAGCGGCTACGGGCAGCTGAAGGAGAAGCTGGAGGACATAGTGCAGCGCATGGACAGGTTCATGTAAATTTTCTGCCGGCAGAGGTCTCGACAGAGGAGCAAAGCGGGCGTATTTCAGAATACGCCCGCTTTGCTTTCAAGGCGCGGGCATTTTGCCCGCGCCTTGAAACTTCCGGGGTATCTGCCCCGGATATAATGTTATTCCCCTTTGTATTTGCGCCGCGTAGCAAGCCCGCCGGGAATATGCCGCTCGGCCTTGTTTATATCAAGAAGCTGTCTGACCTGTCTGTACAAAGCCGGATTGACCCGCGGCAGCCGCTCTGTAATATCTTTATGTACGGTAGATTTGGAGATACCGAACTGCGAAGCCGCCGGACGGACGGTTGCCCGGTTTTCGATTATATACACGGCCAGATCACAGGCGCGCTCTTCAATATTTGTACGCACATACACCACTCCCCATACTCTCGTGCTTAATGTATATGAGAAGTCGGGGCGGGATATGAGCCGGGCAGGGGTTAAAGGCGGGGCAAAAAACGGGGCGGCGGGCTGTACGCGGGCTGGGACCCACGCGGCCCAGCGCACAAAGGCGCTGTTCTCAGGCACCACCAGCACGCCGCCTGACTTGCAGGCATTTCATGGTCAGGCCTTCGCGGCCCAGCGCGGCATTGTCATCAATAAACTTGCGACCTTCTCGGCGCTTCCGCCATCGAGCATTAAAAACATCCTGTACGGGAAGAGCCAAAACCCGAAAATTGTGACGATAAAAATGATTTGCGATGGACTGGAAATTACCCTCGGGGAGCTTTTCTACACGCCGGAGTTTGACAGACTGGAGGAGGAGATCAACTAAATACTCTCCCACGGCCGGATGACCGAGCGCGACACCCCGTAGAACTCGGCCAGCTCCACCTCGCTGGGCAGCCGCTCCGCCTCGGAAAAAATGCCGTCCCGCAGTTCATTCATCAGGCGCACGGTGAGCTTGGTG
>CAYFSB010000136.1:0-5241 GCA_964345655.1 uncultured Oscillospiraceae bacterium | reverse complement strand
CCCCGCAGCGATTGCAGGTCAGCACCACGCCCGCGGCCTCCATCTCGCAGATATCGGCCCCAAAGCACCGGTGCAGCTGTATCTTCTTCTCCGCCGTGCCGATAAATTTGTCCGCCGAGGCGCAGATCACGCGCTTCAGCTCCGGCTGAATTGCCGTGGCTCTGTCTACAAGGGCGGCGGTTGTGGGGATATATACATCGCCATAGCCCGGATACTGGCCCAGCTCCACCGGGTCGATCTCTCTCAGGTCAAAATCATAGTGTACCAGCTTCTCCACAATGCAGGTCCTGGTCTCCGCCATCTCAGGTGTGAGTCCCCCCACCACGCCGAAATTCACGACCAGCTCCACATTGTATTGGTCAATGAGAAACTGCGTGGCCGCGGCCGCGGCCAACTCGCCGATGCCGGAGTTTGCCACATGGAGGGTAAAGCCCTCCATCTCATAGCTATACAGCTTAAAGCCGCAGCGCTCATCGCTTACACCGGGCTTTCCGTAGCGGCGGAGGACGGAGTCTATCTCTACGGCCACAATCATGCCTATACTTTTCATTTTGCCTCCACGCTCATATCACTCTGACCCGGAGCACATCGCTCATGGCTCTTATGCTCTGGGCGGTCTCTTCGCCTATCCTGTCGCCCAGATCCACAATGGTGCAGGCATATTTCCCGCGGGGCTTATTTATCATGTGCTCCACGTTTATATTCAGCTCGCTTATAAAGTCAAGGATGCGGGTTATCATACGGGGCACGTTTCTGTGGATGACACAAAGTCTGCACACACCCATGCGGCTGAGGCAGATGTCCGGCAGATTGACGGAGTTTTTGATATTTCCGCTCAGAAGATAGTCATACAGCTCGTTTGCCGCCATCAGCGCGCAGCGGTCCTCGCTCTCCGGAGTGCAGGCGCCCAGATGCGGCATGGCGATAACGTTGGGAGCCTTCAATATCACCTGGTTTGGAAAATCCGTCACATACTTTGCCACCCAGCCCCGGTCAAGGGCCCTTGTCATAGCCTCGTCATCCACCACCTCGGCTCTGGATTCATTGACTATTCTGACGCCCCTTTTCATCTTTGCGAATGCCGCGTCGTCAAGCATATGGTGGGTCGTTTCGGTATAGGGGACATTTATGCTGATATAGTCGCACTTTTCATATATCTCATCCGCGGTCTCCGCGTGCTTTACCTCTCTGGACAGCCGCCAGGCCGCGTCCACCGACATGAACGGATCGTAGCCGTATACCTCCATGCCGAAATCCAGCGCGGCGTTTGCAACCAGCGCGCCCACAGCGCCAAGGCCGATGACGCCCAGGCTCTTGCCCAGCAGCTCAGGCCCGGCAAAGGCGGACTTGCCCTTCTCCACCAGCGCCGGGATCTCATCTCCCCTGTCGGCTATGCTGCGCACCCAGTCTATGCTGCCCAGCATATCTCTGGAGGACATTATGAGGGCGCATATCTCCTGCTCCTTCACCGCCTCGGCGTTGGCGCCGGGACTGTTGAAAACCACAATGCCCTTTTCGGCACAGTCCTCTATGGGGATGTTGTTGTAGCCCGCGCCGGCTCTGGCTATAGCCAGCAGCTCCGGGCCGAATTCATATTCGTGGAGATCTGCGCTGCGTATGAGCATACCCTGGGGCCGCTCCACATCCTCCCCCACCCGGCAGCCGTGCTTTTCCAGCGCCTCTATGCCCACGGGGGAAATCGTGTTCATTGTCTTTATCTCAAACATGGCGATGCCTCTCAAACTCCTTCATGTATTCAATAAGCGCCGTGACGCCCTCCATGGGCATGGCGTTATACAGAGACGCCCGCATCCCTCCGGCCACCTTATGGCCCTTCAGGTTCATAAGTCCGCGCTCACCTGCGCCGCTTACAAATTGGGCGTCCAGCTCACTGTCTCCGGTGGAGAAGGTGATGTTCATATCGCTGCGGGAGCCGGGCCGGGCATGGGGGATGTACAGGGAGCTGTTGTCCAGATACTCGTAGAGCCTTGCAGCTCGCTCCCGCTTTATCTTTTCCATGCCCTGAACGCCGCCCTGAGTCTCCAGCCAGTCCAGCACCAGCCCAAGCATATATATGCACCAGCAGGGCGGGGTGTTCAGCATGGAGTCAGAGTCTGTCATGATCTTGTAGCTCATCACCTGCGGGGTGCAGGGCAGCTCATGTCCGACAAGCGCCTTGTCCACTATAAGCACCGTAAGTCCCGCCGGGGCCATGTTCTTCTGCGCGCCCGCGTATATGAGGCCGAATTTTGATACGTCCACAGGCTTGGAGAGGATGTCGGAGGACATGTCGCTCACAAGGGGCGCGGCGGTCTCCGGCACATACTGCCACTCGGTGCCGTAAACGGTATTGTTGGCACAGTAGTAAAAATACTTTGCCCCGTCTGTGAGCCGCAGCTCCTCCTGACAGGGTATGCGGTCATGGCCGGTGGCGGCAGTGTCGCAGGCGATGTTCACTCTGCCGTATTTTTCGGCCTCCTTTGCCGCCTTGCCGGAGAAATTTCCGGTGACGGCATAGTCCGCGCAGCCGGAGCCTATCAGGTTCATGGGTATGGCCGCAAACTGCAGCGTGGCCCCGCCCTGAAGGAACAGTATCTCATGGCTGTCCGGCACCAGAAGCGCCTTTTTGAGCTTCGCCTTGGTGCTGTCAAATATATCCTGAAACATCGGACTTCGATGACTCATCTCCATGACGGATATGCCGCAGCCTCTGTAATCCATCAGCTCTCTGCGCGCAGTCTCCAAGGCGCTCTCCGGCATTACCGAGGGCCCCGCTGAAAAGTTAAACACCTTTTCTCTCGACATGAAATCATCTCCCAATCATTCGACTTTTTTAGCCTTAAGTCTTAAAAATTGATTATACATTAGCGTGGCGTATTCGTCAAACTCTTTCTCCCAAAAGTCTGTCATCCTCAACGCCTGTTATCCGCACATTTTCCAGTCTGCCCCGGAGTCCCTCCTCCGGCACATGCACCAGCACATAGGTGTCGCTGTGGCCCACGGAGCCGCCGCCTTCGTATGTCTCGAACAGTACCGGCAGCACCAGCCCCACGCTGTCATTGAGAAACGCCCTGTGCATCGCGGCCGCCGCCTGCTGGGCCTCATGGGCTCTGGCAGATTTCAGGGCGTGACTGCACTGGCCGGGCATAGTGTCGGCAGGGGTGCCCGGTCTGCGGGAATAGGGAAAAATGTGCATATCCGAAAAAGCACAGCGCCGGATAAAGTCCAGCGTCTCCGCCTGGTCCTGCTCGCTCTCGCCGGGGAAGCCCGTTATCAGGTCCGCAGTAAGAGCACAGCCGGGGAAGTACTTTCGCAAAAGCTCAACGCTCTCATAGAAGCGGGCAGTGTCGTATTTCCGGTTCATATTTTTCAGCGTTCTGTCACAGCCGGACTGGAGCGACAGGTGGAAATGCCGACACAGCTTTCCGGCAGCGGCAATACGGCGGCAAAACTCCTCCGTTATCACCGTGGGCTCCAAAGAGCCCAGCCTTATGCGCATGTCTCCGGCGTTTTTTGCCACCGTCTCTATCACATCCGCAAGATCTGGCTTTCCGGGCAGGTCCACCCCGTAGGAGGCCACCTCAATACCGGTGAGCACTATCTCCTTATAGCCCTCCCGGACTATGCGCTCCGTCTCCGCCGCCGCATCCGCCAGAGGCAGACTGCGGAGCCGACCTCTGGTATAGGGGATGATGCAGTATGAGCAGAAATTTACGCAGCCGTCCTGAATTTTCAGCATGGCACGGGTGCGGCCGGAGATGGCCCCCGCAGGCAACCTTTCAAAATCCCGGCGCTTAAAGGGCTGGTCTATCTCCAGACAGTGCGCCCCTGTGGCGGCGGCGTTTTCCACCGCCTCTACAAATTTTGCCCGGTCGGACGCGCCGAATATCACATCCGCGCCTATCTCCTCCGCCTCTTCGGGGCTGAGCTGGGCATAGCAGCCGCAGACGGCCACCACCGCGCCGGGGTTTTCGTCCCGGAGCCTGCGTATGGTCTGGCGGGATTTGCGCCCGCTCTCCGCTGTGACGGCGCAGGTGTTCACAATCACGGCGTCCCCCGTCTCGCCGGGGCAGGCCGGTTCGTGGCCGTGCTCCCGGAGCATTGTCTCCATGGCCTGGGTCTCATACTGGTTGACCTTGCAGCCAAGAGTGGATATAATATACTTCATGGTCTTCTCCCTACAAAAAATTAACTGGAGATATATATGGAACACTATCTTGATAATTCCGCCACAACAAAAGTCTGCCCGGAGGCGGCCCAGGCGGCCATGCTGGCCATGACTGAGACATACGGCAACCCCAGCTCCACCCACACCCTTGGGCGTGAGGCGAAAAAGCTGTTGGACAAGTCCCGCTTACAGGTCGCCGCAGCTCTTGGCTGCACGGCGCAGGAGCTTATATTTACCTCCTGCGGCTCCGAGAGCGACAACTGGGCCGTTTTGGGCGGCGCGGAAGCGATGAAACGCCGGGGTGGGCACATCATAAGCTCCACGGTTGAGCACGATGCAATACGCAAGTCCCTTGACGAGCTGGAAAGCCGGGGCTTTGAGGTGACGCGGCTGTCTCCGGACAATACCGGCGCCATCCCCGTGGAGTCCGTTACAGCGGCGCTCCGCCCTGATACTATACTCGTTTCTCTCATGCTGGTCAACAACGAAACCGGCGCTGTCACGGATATCGCCGGGATCTCAAGGGCCTTAAAGCGCGCAGGGACTCAGGCGCTGCTGCATACCGACGCGGTGCAGGCTTTCATGAAGCTGCCCTTTTGCGCAAAAACGCTGGGGGCTGACATGATAAGCGTCAGCGGCCACAAGATACACGCCCCCAAGGGCATAGGCGCGCTGTACATAAAAAACGGCCTCAGACTGAAGCCGTTCATAGTGGGCGGGGGGCAGGAATCCGGCCGCAGAGCCGGGACGGAGGCCATGCCGCAGATTGCCGCCTTCGGCGCAGCCTGTGAGGCGGCGGGAAACACGGCGGAAAATGCCCGGCGTATGGGCGAGCTTAAGCGTCTCGCCATAGACCGGCTGTCCGCGGATATACCGGAGCTGCATGTTGTAAATGGAACAGCACCCCACATTCTCAGTCTCTCCCTGCCCGGCTGGCGCAGCGAGGTGCTGATGAATTTTCTGGAGGCCAGGGAAATTTACGTATCAAAAAGCTCCGCCTGCAAAAAAGGCGGGCGGAGCCATGTGCTGGAGGCTATTGGCCTTGACGCGAAAACCATAGACGGGGCTGTAAG
>CAYFSB010000135.1:3276-5261 GCA_964345655.1 uncultured Oscillospiraceae bacterium | reverse complement strand
GCCGCGCTTTACCATTGACTGGTAGCACAGATAGCCTATGCCTCCGGCGTCCGCCGCAGCTGAACCGGACATGCCCGCGAACACAACGCTTGTAAGGACATTAGTGTGGCCAAGCCCGCCGGGTATCCACCCAACCAGGCCGTTACAGAGACCGAACATTCTGTCGGCCACAGTGGACATGTTCATTACCTCAGCGGTGAGCATAAACATCGGTATGGCTACCAGTGTAAAGCTGTCACGGGACGAGAACATCTCCATGGCGAAGAAGGAGAGATTTACTCCCTTCATAAGCGCCCACACCACTGAAGACGATATCATGGCAAAGCCCACCGGCATACCTACAAGAAACAGGAGGATAAATGCAACAACAAAAACCATGAATTCCATTTGTCAGCCCCTCTTTCCCGCGGCATTGCCCAGCAAATCGACTATGTTAACAATGCTGTGGAACATAATAAGAATACACGAGCCCGGCATTATCAGGAACAGCAGCTTCAGCGGCAAATTCAGCGCCGGGGTAGTTATCTGATACTTGATCGACTCAATTCCGGCAGGCAGCAGCACAAGGAAGGTCACACAGATTATCAGCTGCAAGACCGCATGCCAGACGCACTGCACTTTTTCAGGCAGTTTGTTTGTGATAAAATCTATTGAAACATGGCTTCTTTTCGACGTGGCATAGCAAATAGCCAGAAATCCACTCCAAATAAGCAGCAGATTCGTCACCTCTTCCACCCATTTAATAGGGCTGTTGAAGAAGTAGCGGCAGATACAGCCGATAAGAATCAGTACAAACATGGAGCCTATACATACCGTTCCTATCACTTCTTCCGCCTTGGTCAGACATTCATTGATTTTTTTCAGCATAGCAATTCCCCCAAACAGGACTAAGCTTAATACGTGTGCTGCCAGGAAGGCAGCGCGCCTTCGCAGTTATGCTCTCAAGCGGGCTGACGGTTCCTGGCAGCGTTTGTTTTCGGGATGTTGTTTATTGCGGGCTCAACTCAGGTGAGAGCCTGAACTTCTGCGTATATTGACTCCCATTCGGGATAATTCTTGAACACCTCAGGCAGGCGGTCAATAAAGAGCTGCTTGTCCACTTCGACTATCTCCAGACCGTTTTCAGTGCTGAACTTCTCCAGATATGTATCCTCTGCGTTCTCGTTGGCCTCTTCTATATAGTTGCCGGCGATGTCAAAGGCCTCGATTACCAGTGCGCGGTCATCCTCGCTCAGACCGTCAAAGCAGTCGTTGGACATGATCCAGTACTCGGTGGCCAGCATATGGTCGGTCTTGATAAGGTACTTGGTGACCTCGGCAAACTTCATGGAGTCGATCTGGGACAGGGGGTTCTCGGTAGCCTGAACAACGCTGGTCTGCAGGCTCATGTATACGTCTCCGATACCGATGGGAGTGCCGGTGGCGCCAAGAATGGTGGCGGCTTCAGGATAGGGGGATACATTGACAACGCGCATCTTTACCTTTGAAAACTCCTCCGGAGTGGTTGCCTTGACAGTGGATACGACCTCGCGGAAGCCAAAGTGGTTTGTCTCAATTATGTGGCAGCCCATTGCTTACTCAATTTTCGCGTTTATCTCATCCTTGATATCGCTCTCCTTGAAGAGCTTCCAGTGTGCAGAGTCACGGAACAGATAGGGTCCCTGCAGGGCGCTGGCTTCCTTGACATAGTCGGCGTTGTAGCTGGTATGGAAAATGTCCAGAGTATTCATCCGCACTCCCTGACTGCAGTTGGCCTGATCACCATAGGTGCCGTTGGGGTAGATGTTCAGGCTGATGCGTCCATCCGTCTGCTCCTTGAGATATTCATTTGCCTTCTCAAGCGCGGCGTGGTGGGAGTCGTCAGTGGAATACATGTGGGCAACCTCAAGTACGATAGGCTCGGAAGATACCTCCGCAGCGGCGGTGGCCTCGGCGGTGGCGGCGGGCTCGGCCTGCTTCTCGCTGCCGCAGCCAAACAGGGCAAC
>CAYFSB010000135.1:0-3176 GCA_964345655.1 uncultured Oscillospiraceae bacterium | reverse complement strand
CGGCGGTGGCGGCGGGCTCGGCCTGCTTCTCGCTGCCGCAGCCAAACAGGGCAACAGTCATTGCAAGCGCTAATACCAGAACAAGGATCTTTGACAAGTAGAGTTTCATTTTCTTTTCTCCTTTTTTGTTTTTTCACCAACCTGTAGTATAGTTCTACAGCTTGGTGTCGGTATAGCGCCGGCATAATTGCTTGTCAATAGTTTTTTTAGAAGTTTGCCATACTGTTCAGGGAAAAATATAAGCGGTCATATTTCAGACCGCCAACGGTTAAAGCCATGTATAAACACAGAAACATGCGGCAGTCTTATTCCAGACCGCCGCAATTATTTGTGGCTATTTTATATTTTTCCTCATCGAAGGATGAGTCGTATGTGGACTGGAGCAGGTGCTCACGCATGCGTTCCTCCGCTTCCTCCGGCTCTTTTTTCCGGATCGCGTTTACAATCTCCCTGTGCATCAGCACGCTTTTTTCCACTGCGCCCGGCGTACGGTAACCCATGTCGAACACCTGCTCCAGGGCGGCGGACAATGATTTTATAAACTCATAAAACAGCGGATTGCCGCTGGCGCTGGCTATCTCCGCATGGAAATCCAGATCCAGCTTTATCCATTTCTCTCTGTTGTTTCTGTTCTCCCACATTTCGTCAATTATATGGTAAAGGGCATCAACCTGCTCAGGTGTACTGCGCAGCGCGGCAAGGCCGCTGGCAGAGACCTCCAGGGCTTTTCTGATCTCATATATCTGCGGCAGAGCTATGCTGCCCATAACCACCATCCGGCTTATGACATCCTTCAGGGAGTTGGTGTCAGGCTTTATAACTCTCGCTCCGTCTCCGTTGCGCAGCTCCACCAGGTGCCGTTCTTTAAGGATCTTCATGGCCTCGCGGATAATATTCCGGCTGACGCCGAAGCTCTCCGCCATAGCTGCCTCAGAGGGCAGCCTGTCGCCAACCTTTAACGTATCCTGAAGGATCAGCGCCTCAAGAGTATCTGCCACAGACTCATAGAGATTACTTTTTTTAACTGTGCCCACATCAAAATTTTCCAAAATTTTTGACTCTTCCTTTTTTGCGCTGTCCACTGCGCTTATTTTTACTATAATATCATTTAGTTTTAATCATTGTCAATTGAAGCTGAGATATTTTTATAAAACCGGCGGCAGTATTTAAGGGCTGCGTAGTCGCTTATCTTTTTCATATACACCGCGTCATACGCCCCACCTAATGCGCCTACAACAGGTATGCCCTGCAAAAACTTCATATACAGCAGCTCTCCGGACAGGCCTCCGGCGGCCTGTTTTATAAGCTCCTCCATATCCGTCTCCGGAAAGCGCCCGTGGTCTATAAACGTGTTCAGCTCACCGTCCACCCGGAGCAGCTCATCTCCGTACGACACCGCGCCGTATATTACCCGCAGTATAAACGCCTTCTCCTCCGGGTTGTCATAGAAAAATCCATAGCTGAGCGCTGTCTCGTAGATGTTCTTCAGCATCAGCCCGGTAAAAAGGGCAATGTCCGGCAGCCCTATGCCAAGCACGCCCAGACCTATTCCCGCCGCCCCGGAGAGCGTAAGGTTCAGTGCGCCCGCCCCTCCGGCTTTTTTTGAAAAGCGCCGAAGTGATTTTTTATCCCCGCGGATTTGCGCGGCGTAGCTGTCGATCTTAAACTGTTTTTCTCTGGCATTTCTCCCGCAGCCCAGCTCTATAAGTCCCGTCCCCTTTTCAAGCATCAGCTTAAACGCCGCGGCAAAGGCTCCGTCCAGAGTGGTCTGAAGCTTTTCGGGCACCTTTTCAGCCAGCAGAGTGTTGACAGCCGAGTTCTTTTTCTCCATTCCGGCTTTTATATAGCGCGCCTCCCGGTCTTCCAGCCGGGATAATTCTCTCTCAAGAACCGTGGTCTTCCTCTTCTTCATAGCTTTCTCCTTATTTCTTGAGCTGGCCGGGGCTTATGCCGAAGCACTCCCGAAATGCCCGGTGAAAGGCGGAATAATCGGAAAAGCCGCTGTCCGCGGCGGCCTTGCTCACCGATGCGCCCTCACGAATAAGCCGCGCCGCACACAGCAGCCGCTTCTGGCGCACATAGGCGTGGACCGTGCTGCCGGTCTGGGCTTTGAACAGCCGCATAAAGTGGTATTTGCTCAAATATACCTGCTCGGCCAGGGTATCCACCGTCAGCTCCCGGCTGAGGTTTTCGTTTATGTACGACAGGGCCCGCTGTATTTTTATATCATACTGGGTCTCAGCCCGCTCCGGCGCCGCAGCGCTCATGCGCCCTATCTGGATAAGAAGCTGCATTATCAGCGTATCCCTCATGGCCTGCGCTCCGAAACGCCGGTCCTCTATGGCCCGCTCATAGGCGGACAGCGCCTCCTTCAGCTCTCTGAGCTGACCTTCCGCCGGTACAAGCAGGTGCTCTCTATGCTTATCCGCCGCCTCAAAGCACTTCATCAGCCCCGCTTCAGGCAGGACCCGGTCAAAATACTGCCTGTCCAGATATATTATTATTCTCTCATAGGGTTCTGTTTTGTCAATAAGCGCCTTATGAATAGTATGGTGCTTCACCAGCAGCACATTCCATGGTTTCAGCTCATAGCTCACGTTCTCAACCACGTAGTCCACCCGCCCGGACAGCAGCAGCACTATCTTGTCAAACTCATGAAAATGGAAGTCCCGCTCCTGCCCCACCGTATCCCGCAGATGGAAATAATGATAGTTTTCCCGCAGATAACCCTCACGGCTGAAAACGCTGTCCTTATCCATAATCCTCCACCTTTCACGTACCTGAAATGAGTATACAGCAGTTTTTGCAATGTTTCAAGCACTGTGAGCAATTTACTTTGCAATATGACGTAAATATAATAGCACTGTGAATTTTTTATGAAAAGGAGATATTGAACATGTCTTCAACAAGAAAGTTTTTCAAAAATTACTGGTTCATAATCTCGATGCTCATAGGCATTGTGGCCGGCTGCATCGTGGGCGCGGTCTGGCCGGGAGCCACCGCTCTGGAGCCTCTGGGCACGGTGTTTATCAACCTGATGTTCTGCGTTGTGGTACCTATGGTATTCTGCTCCATAGCCTCTGCCATTGCCAATATCGGCAGCGTCAAAAAGCCTGGCACGTTGCTGGGCACTACAGTGGTGACCTTCCTCTGCACCGCGGCCATCGCGGCTTTGC
>CAYFSB010000134.1:0-5269 GCA_964345655.1 uncultured Oscillospiraceae bacterium | reverse complement strand
CTCTTGATTAAAGGGGCTGCCTTGTTTTTATATCCAATCGCAGAAAGGAGGAACCCGTCATGCCGAAATGCCTGTTCAGATACCAATGGGTTAAGCTGCCTAGGACTCATTTGCCGGTCGGTAAGGGAATCATGGGTTATTGGGCAAAGCTGGTCTCGCGGGCGGCATTTCGCAAGGGTCGGGCAAAATACTGCGGATACACAAACGATGTAATGCCCGGGATGTGGTCCGGTGGCGTGGTCGGCTTAAAGAGCATTCTAGGCATCAAAAGCCGCACAGAGGCTCTGGAAATCATGGATACGCTCAGCCGGTTCGGGTATATCCGTTACACGCTTGACGAGAAAACAAAGAAGCTGGAATATGTCGTCACCGATTGGGTCGTAAAATGCTCCGGCGCCGAATGCATGAGTGGAGCAGTCTATGCAACAGACGGCTATGGCTTTCTCTGCCTTCCCCGCAACATCACACAGCGCCTTGCGGATCAGCATTATACATTCGGCGAATCAGATGCATGGCTGGACCTCTGGTGCCACACGGTTTGGCAGGAGACAGGCAATGCGTTTTCTTATCTGGCGCCTGCCGTTCAATTCGGGAGACTTGGCGCCGCTTTGACATTGGAAGCCTTGGGACGGCGCTGGGGCTGGGAAAAGACAAAGGTGTGGAGATTTTTTCAGAAAAATGGGGATGCCTTCGCTCTGCACCGTCTGCCGGGCTCCTACGGCTGCCTCATTTTCAATAGACTGTATCCGCTGGATACAGATGCTTCCCTGCCCACCTGCGCAGAAATTGAACGCATTATTGAGAAAATGCGTATTTGCGCCGGAAATGCGCATATTGGAGGCTCGGACAATGCACGCCTGAACAAGATGATCCTTTGGTGTAGCCGCAGGATCATTATCATGAAAACCACTGAGTATGCCGAACAGGTATCAAAAAATCGCGTTGCACTTTCGCCCCCTATAATACGCGCGTATATTTCTCTGTGTTGGAATTGTCAGAACTGTATCTATGACTGCAGAGGTGTAAGTAGTAGACTATGGGGACGTCAGAGGGCAGCAGTGGATCGCCATCCATGGAGACCCCGCTGTGGAACGCAAGCCGGTGTTCGAGGACGGAAAGCCCGTCTACGACGGCGAAAACGTCCGCACGGTGTCAGTGGAGTCGGTCCGATACAAGAACATGCCCAGCCGCTTTAAGGAGCCGGAAAAGCGTCCGGACAGCGGCATAAAGGTGCCGAAGCGCAGGAAATAAATGCAGCAGGCAACAGCCGGAGCGGATGATATCCCTCCGTCTGTTTTGCCTGACTGCGAATGAAGAAACCAGCCGCCACGCGCGGCTTCGGATACTCACCGGGGAGGTGTAAAAGAAAATGGCTGAGCCGGATAAACGGCAGATAGGCGACGGCAGCGATAATTACGGCGAGGCTGCCAAGCAGATGGCCAAAGCCGCAAAGGAAGCAGGAAAAGAGACGGCGAAGCAAGCCGCCGTGAAAGGCGCTGAAGCCGGCGCCAATGCAGCAGCCGCGACGGTGCAGGCAGGTGTGGAGGGCGGCAAGGCGGTTGCCGAGATAGCCGCAGGAACCGCTGCGGGCGGACCGTGGGGTGCAATTTTATCGGCGGCATGGGCCATGCGTCACACGCTGTTTAAGGTACTTGTCTGCATCGGTCTGTTTTTCCTTGTCATTATCGTCTTGATCGTTTCACTGCCCAGCGTTGTCACAAACAGCGTGTTTGGGCTGGATGGGTCGATGGTGGACATGGAAAACCCCACAACGCTGCTGGAATCCTATAACGACCTTGCCGCAGATATTTCCGCAGTTGTGGAGGAAGGGTATGACGCAGCCCTCGCAAAAGTCGAGCAGATCATTGAGGACGGCGGATACGACTACGAACTGTCTATGGATGCACTTATCAATTACGCACAGGGTTCCGCCGGGTACGATGTAAGCTATATCCTTGCGGCCTACTCCGCATCGCTTCAACAACGCAATACCGGCAAGGTGGTGTTTCGTAGCTCCTTACATTATCATAGCCCAGAGTAACATCTACCAAATTACCATCCTTGCCAGGTACATTTATTTCAGTGATAACACATCCATAGTTGATAAGTTTTACATTAGAGGCATCACTATCAGTCAGCGTATATTCAAAGACTTCTCTTCCGCCTTTCGTAAAGCCGAAGGTTTTTTAGATATATTCATGATCACACCTCATATTTAGAAAATTCAATAGGTAGAGTAGCGGAAGCCGTTTTAGAAATAGTAGGAGGCCATTATCGACCTCCCACTTTAATTATGTCACTGTACATTTATCATTCGGCGGATACGCATAAGTGTTAGGCGATTGCGCACATATGGAGAATAACCAAGCAAATCAGCCAGTCTATCGGCAGAAACGCCAATGTCTTCAACGGTTCGTTTTGCATCCAATGTTTCCAGGACGGAGAAAAGATGTTCAGCAGTGGGTATGCATTTGATAATACCCCTTATTTGAGGCCAACATTCGATCAGACGCTCTTTGCTGACAGCGGAGAGGCAATCTTCACTGTTTTCCCGCAGTATGGCTTCCGCCAGTTCCCCGCCGAAAAAGCGGCGGATTTCCTCCGTCGGCAGGGGAATGTAATCAACGGTCAGGGCCGAAATGTCCCGCGCCTCCGCCAGCCTGTGGTACTCCGCCGCCGTCAACACTGCGCCCACGCCGGCTTTTTCCCCGTGCATGGCGGGAAAGGCGGCTTTCAGCATAGCCGGTTCTTCCTCTATCAGATGGGAGATATGGTGCTCCGCGCCGGAGGCAGGGCGGCTGCTGCCATGCATCTGCATTGCAAGGCCGCTCATCAGCAAGGCGTAAACGACCTTTTCATAGGCCTGATCTTCGCCGGCAAGTATCCCGGGAACACTGGCGACAGCTGTATCGGCAGCTGCTTTTACGATATCAAATATTCTTGGACAGAGGTCTTCACCGGTCAGCAGCTTTGAAATTCTCCAGTCCGTCAGGGCCGTATATTTGGCCAAAATGTCGCCTATCCCGCTTTTTACCAGACGGGCGGGCGCTATTTTTATAATATCCGTATCTGCCACAACAAGCGCCGGCGCCGCGGCGGGTATGGTCTTTTTGAAACCGCGCCAGGTCATTGCGGCCACCTTGCTGCAGAATCCGTCCACACTTGCCGCCGTAGGCACGGACACAAAAGCAATTCCACGCTCATAAGCGCAGAAGCGGGCGATATCATGAATGGTCCCACCGCCCACGGCGATAAGGATTTCAGTCTGTGGTTCCATGCGGATCAGCACCGCCGCCGTGGCCTTTTCATCCGCATGGAGCCCCTTCGGATTCAGAACGATCTCCTGCTCCGCCTTCGGGCGCCTTCCCGCCGCAGCCTCGTAGGAATTGCCGCCGTACAGGGCACAGCGCCTTCCGGCAGGGCCGTACGCGCTCATGTATTCCTCAAATTGGTCCAGCGCGCCCCGTTCGATCACCGCCGCCCGGGTTTCCATGGCGTGCTCCCTGCCGCAGGCGCATTTTCCGCCGTACATCGCTCCGTCAATCAGCATTTTTTCACCCCTGTCCGTAATAAGCGTTTTTCCCGTGCTTACGCAGATAGTGCCTGTCCAGCAGTTCCTGCTGCATGGCGGGGGCCGCAGGCGCCAGCATGGCCGCATGGAAGTTCATAAAAGCCACTTCCTCCATAACCACCGCGTTGTGCACCGCGTTCACAGGGTCCGCTCCCCAGGCGAATGGGCCGTGACTGTGGACCAGCACACCGGGAACTTTGTCCGGGTCCAGAGCGGAAAAAGTCTCGGCTATCACCTTGCCCGTCTCCTTCTCATATTCCCCGGCGATCTCCGCCGCCGTCATCGGGCGGGTGCAGGGTATCCGGCCGTGAAAATAGTCCGCGTGTGTGGTGCCCATGGGAGCAATGCCCCGACCGGCCTGGGCAAAAGAGGTCGCCCACTTGCTGTGGGTATGGACCACGCCGCCGATATTGGGAAAAGCCTTGTACAGCACAATATGGGTGGCAGTGTCGCTGGATGGTTTGTAATGGCCTTCCACGACCTTACCCTCCATGTCCACAATCACCATGTCCTCCGCCTGCATCGCGCCGTACTCCACACCGGAGGGCTTGATGGCCACAAGTCCTTTTTCCCGGTCAATGGCGGAAACATTGCCCCAGGTAAAGGTCACAAGGCCGTATTCGGGCAAAAGCAGGTTCGCCCGCCAGACCAGCTCTTTCAGTTCTTCAAGCATATTATCTCAGCTTCCACACAAGGTCTTTTATCAGCAGCTCCTCCTCCAGCTTTTCCGGGCTGCTGTTTTTGTCAATATGCACAAATTCAATGTCCATGATTCTGGCCCAGTCCCGGAGCTGTTCCGCCGTCACATCGTAGGAGAGAACAGTATGATGGGCGCCGCCCGCGGTGATCCAGCATTCAAGCCCGGTGGTCAGATCCGGCATGGCCCGCCACATGATCCGGGCCACCGGCAGATTGGGCATTGGCATAATGGGCTTTACGCACTCGATATCCTGCACCACCAGCCGCAGCCTGCCGCCCATGTCAATGAGGCTCGCAACCAAGGCCCTTCCCGCTTTTCCCTCGAAAACCAGACGGGCCGGGTCCTTTTCGTTCATGCCGATGCCCAGCGGGTGCGTCTCTATTCTGGGCTTTCCGGCGGCCAGGGAGGGACAGACCTCCAGCATGTGAGCGCCCAAGGAATACTCCCGGCCCTCTTCCAGATGGTAGGTATAATCCTCCATAAAGCCGGATGCGCCGCTGCCGTTTTCGCCCATGGCCTTCATTACCGCCGTCAGCGCCGCCGTCTTCCAGTCGCCCTCACCGCCGTAGCCGTAGCCCTGGGCCATCAGGTGCTGAGCGGCAAGCCCGGGAAGCTGTTCCATGCCGTAGAGGTCCTGGAAGGTGTTGGAAAAGGCCATGCAGCCCTCCGCGTCCAGCATTTTCTTCATGGCGATTTCTTCCCGGGCCTGATAGCGGACGGCGTCAAGCTTTTCTGTGGCAAGGTCATATTTCTCGGTATACTCGGCCATAAGCGCGTCGATTTCCGCCCCGGTGACGGCGTTCATCTCCCGCACCAGGTCGCCTACGGCCCAGGTGTTTACCTGCCAGCCCAGCTTGATCTGGGCCTCCACCTTATCGCCCTCGGTGACAGCCACCTCCCGCATATTGTCTCCAAAGCGCATGACCCGCATCTGCCGGGAGACAACCGCGCCCACCGCGGCCCGCATCCAGTCGCCCAGGCGCTGATGTACCCCTCCA
>CAYFSB010000133.1:4812-5315 GCA_964345655.1 uncultured Oscillospiraceae bacterium | reverse complement strand
AGAGCGGCATCTGGCAGACGGTATGGCTGGAGGCGGTGCCTGAGTGTTACGTCAAAGCTCTGCGTATTACGCCTCTTTTCGACCAGGGTGCTGTGGAAATAGCAGCGGAGATTGTTGGAGATCAGCTGGCTTATGCCCAGATTGACGGACAGAACTATCCTTTGCCGGGGCAGATACCGGTGCCCTGGGCTGAGGCGTGGAGTCCTGAACACCCAAAACTCTACGGCTTTACTGTGAGCTGCGGCCAGGATCTGGTGCAGAGCTATTTTGCCATGCGCAAGTTCTCCGTGGAAAAGGACGAAAAAGGCGTGCCGCGCCTGTTTTTAAACGGCGAGCCATACTTTCATAACGGGCTGCTGGATCAGGGCTATTGGCCGGACGGGCTGTATACTGCCCCGTCGGACGAGGCATTGGTGTACGATATTGAGCTGATGAAGAGCATGGGGTTCAATCTGCTCCGCAAGCACATCAAGGTGGAGCCGCTGCGCTGGTACTATCACTGT
>CAYFSB010000133.1:0-4802 GCA_964345655.1 uncultured Oscillospiraceae bacterium | reverse complement strand
TGGGCATGCTGGTGTGGCAGGACATGCCGAACGGCGGCGGCAGCTATAACCCTGCGGTGGTGTCAGCCCCGCTGGTGACAGGGGCGAGTATGAAGGACAGCGCCTATGCGCTCTTTGCCCGCCGCGATAAGGACGCAAGGGCCGAGTTCCGGGCGGAGCTTGCCGCAATGGTGAAGCACCTGTATAACTGCCCCTGCATAGCCATGTGGGTGCCCTTCAATGAGGGCTCGGGACAGTTCGACGCGGTGCAGATGTATGAGCTTATCCGCAGTATAGACAAGACCCGCACCATTGACCACGCCTCCGGCTGGCACGATCAGGGCATAGGTCAGGTGAAGAGCGAGCATGTGTATTTTCGCAAGTATTCCTTTAAGCCGGACAAAAAGGGCAGGGCAGTGCTTCTCAGCGAGTTTGGCGGCTATGGCCACAGCGTACTGAGCCATTGCTACAGTGAAAAGGATTTTGGCTATAAGAAGTTTGAGACTCCTGTACAGCTGGAGATCGCAATTGAAGAGCTGTATCAGACCCAGATAGGCCCCGCAAAAATTCAGGGTCTGGCGGCCGCTGTATACACACAGCTCAGTGACGTGGAGGATGAACTCAACGGAATACTGACGTATGACAGAAAAGTGGCGAAGGTCCCTCCGGAAATTATGGCAAAAATTGTTAATGTGGGGAATTGACCGCAGCACGGATATGTAACAAAACGAAAAAAGCTGTCATCCTGAGCGCATGCGAAGGATCTCTCACACCAGTGCACATCAGAGAGATCTTTCGGCCTGACGGCCTCAGAATGACAGCTTTTTTGTAAGGAGAAAACATGCTGAAAAAAGCATATGTTGAGATAACGAATATCTGCAATCTGTCCTGCGCCTTTTGTCCGGGCACAACACGGTGGCCCGGCTGCATGACAGAGGATGAATTTCGCACTCTGGCTGGGAAACTGCGGGGACATACGGAGTATCTGTATTTTCATCTGATGGGAGAGCCGCTGCTGCACCCTGATCTGCAGGAGCTGCTGAGTGTGGCGGGGGAGCTGGGCTTTAAGGTGATAATCACCACCAACGGCACCCTTCTGGGCTCCAGAGCGGAGATACTGCTGAATGCTCCCGCGCTGCACAAGATCAATATATCATTGCAGTCCTTTGAGGCAAACCCGCAGGGGGAGCTGAAGGAATATCTGAACAGCTGCGCTGCCTTTGCGGATGCTGCCGCCCGGAGGGGCAAGCTGTGCGTGCTCAGGCTGTGGAACAAAAACGGACTTGACGGGCTGAACGGCGAAATAAAAAGCCTGCTGGCGGGCTTTTTCCCCCAGCCGTGGAGAGAGAGCCGGGGCGGCTGCGCCCTGAGAGAGCGGGTGTGGCTTGAGCCGGGGGAACGGTTTGACTGGCCGGATATGTCTGCCCCTGAACTTGGGAGAGACTGCTTCTGCTACGGCCTGCGTGACCAGATCGGAGTTCTCTGTGATGGGACAGTAGTGCCATGCTGCCTGGACCATAATGGGGATATTGCCCTCGGCAACCTGTTTGACAGCTCACTTGATGATATTATGTCAACCGAACGTGCGCGGGCTATATATGAGGGCTTCTCCAGACGGCAGGCAGCAGAGGAGCTGTGCCGTAAATGCGGCTACGCAAGGAGATTTACATAATCTGATTAACATAATTTGGTTAACAAAAGATTATGCTTCCGGGACAAACAAAAAAATATGCCGTCTCTCGGCCATGGAGCCAGGAGACGGCATGTTTTTTGCCGCTACGCGTTGTTGTATCTGGCCCGTTGGAGGGCCTGCAGCAATGTATAGCCCTTCGGGCGGCGAACGCCTTGCCGGGGGCCGGTTTTTCTACATTATCCGGCGTAGCCGATCTTCTCGGCCAGCTCTGCCGTGATGACCACGGTGGAGTCATGATGCAGCTTCATAAGGGTGACGGGGCATTTGGGTGTGACTTTGTCGCTCATGAGCAGCAGCTTTGCAGCCTCCTCCTTGTTGGAACCGCTTATAATGAGCAGCAGGCTCTTTGCACGCATAATGTCGCCCACACCCATGGTGACGGCGCGGCGGGGGACGGCATCCCGGCTGGAGAAGAAGCGGGCATTGGCATCAATGGTGCTCTCGTCAAGGGTCTCCATATGGGCGGAGCAATAGAGACAGTCGCCCGGCTCGTTAAAGCCAATGTGTCCGTCGGGGCCTACGCCCAGCACCTGAACGTCAGCCTGTCTTTCGGCCAGAGCGGTCTGGAACTCTTTGAGGTTTGCCTCCACGTCGCCTATGCCCTTGGCCACGTAGGTATTCTTTTTGTCGATATTGATATGGTCAAAAAGGTTTGAGTCCATGAAATAACGGTAGCTCTGGTCATGTGTGGGCTCAAGACCTACGTATTCGTCCAGATTCACAGAACAGACCTTTGAGAAATCCAGGCCTTCCTCAGCGCAGCGGCGGGCCAGCTCCTTGTAGAGCCCTATGGGGCTGGAGCCTGTGGCGAGACCCAGGCAGCAGTCGGGTTTATCGCGCACTATTTTTTCCACTATGTCCGCAGCGGCGGCGCACTGGGCAGTATAATTTTCGGCAACTATTATTTTCATAGTTGAGCCTCCTTAATTCATTATTTTTTTTAAGTATAACTTTTTCCGGACGCCCCGTCAAGAATAATGATGCTTAATATCAGCTTATTGTCGCCTATTGTCAAAAAATTGCTTGCGGGTATCAATGCCGATTTTTTTTGACAGGACAATCAGGGCGATAAAGTTCGGCAGAGCCATAAGCGCGTTTACTGTGTCAGCGGCAGTCCATATGAACGTGGTTGACATAACACTGCCAAGAACTGCGCAGATGGAGAAGACAAGGCGATAGGCATTGCCGGAGCACTCGCCGAAAAGGTACTGTACGCAGCGGATGCCGTATATTGAACAGCCGATAACTGTGGAATAGGCGAAAAGGGACAGCGTGAGGGACATAAACAGGGATGCGCACCTGACACCGAACACGGTGGAAAAGGCCGATTGAAGCAGCTCCGGGCCGGGCGTGGTTCCCCAGGGAATATCTGTGCCGCTGCACAGTATGGCCAGCGCTGTGGCGGTGCAGATGACCACTGTATCGGCGAACACCTCGAATATGCCCCAGAGCCCGTGCTCAGATGGTGAGTCGGCCTGAGCCGGGGCATGGGCGATGGCGGCGGTGCCCAGACCCGCTTCATTGGAGAACGCGCCGCGGCGTACGCCCCAGTGTAAGGCGGAGGCAAAGCCCAGCCCTCCCGCAGCGCCCAGAGCGGCCTTGGGACGAAAGGCCTCGCATACTATATCCCGCAGGGTGGGGATCAGTCTGTCTGCATGGCACACCAGAACAATTGCCGTAAACAGCAAAAAGGCCAGCCCCATAAAAGGGACCAGAATTTCCGTAACTCTGCCCACGCGCGCTGCACCGCCTGAGAGAATGACAAAAATGAGGATCGCCAGTACGGCGCCCAGTGTGAGCCTGAGGCGAAATTCATCCTCGGCGCTGAGAGCCGCGAAGGTCTTGACTGTGTCCGTTATTGCGCCGACGCTGCTGTTTATCTGGCACATGTTGCCCATGCCCAGCACGGACAGCGCCGCAAAAAACGCGTACAGCGCGGCAAGCGTCCTGAAGCGGCGGCCGAGCCCCTGCCTGATATAATACATGGGCCCGCCCACATAGCTGCCGTCCCTGTTTTTGGCGCGGTAACGTATTCCAAGGTATATCTCGGCATATTTTATTATCATTCCCAGCGCCGCCGCCCATAGCCAGAACACCGCGCCCCGGCCGCCCATGGCGATGGCCTGTGCCGTGCCCACAATATTGCCCGTACCCACCGTGGCCGCCAGAGCGGTGCTGGCGGCCTGCAGGGGAGTAATGCTGCCGCTGCCGCCCTCACCGCGCCGAAAGGCCCTGCCGACAGTGCTGCTCATGGCGTGGCCAAAGCGGCGAAACTGCAGCCATGAGCAGCGTACCGACAGCACCAGCGCGCTTATAGCAAGGCCGGGCAGAAATATGTATGACCAGATGAGACTGTTAATTTTTTCCATATGATACCTTGCTATTAAGATTTACAAAAAGGACTTTATTTATTAGTTACAATATGGTAACATAGATTTGGCTTATCCCGGAGCTTCTGCCGCCGGGCTTAATAAATAACAAGACATGCCGTGCTTGATTATATGGAACAAATGTGTGTATAATGCGTCGTATGCAAACAACGAAAGGATGAGGACATAATGAAAAAAATAATTTCACTGATACTTGCGGTAATCATGATAGCCTCTCTGGGGACAGCGGCCTATGCCGACGGTACCGCTGAGGTGACACAGAGCCGCGCTGTGATAGGCGCTGACCTGAGCGATGAACAGGTGGCGGCGGTATATAATGTTTTTGGTGTAAAGCGCGGAGACGTTATTGAACTGAGCATAACAAACGCCGAGGAGCGGGCGTACCTGGAGGGCTATGTGGACAGCTCCATAATCGGCACCCGTTCCATCTCCTGCGTATATGTGGAGCTGCTGGGCGAGGGTAAGGGCATGGACGTCACCACCAGCAATATTACCTGGTGCAGCGCGGAGATGTACATAAGCGCGTTGGCCACCGCCGGCATCACCGATGCGAAGATCGTTGTGGCCGCCCCCTTTGAAGTCAGCGGTACAGCGGCGCTCACCGGAATATACAAGGCATATGAGGACATGACCGGCAAGAAGCTGGACGATATCGCAAAGCTCGTGAGTACCCAGGAGCTGACGATCACAGGAGAGCGTGCAAAGGAGGTAGGCAGTATAGACTCTACCTCCATTGTAGA
>CAYFSB010000132.1:3733-5331 GCA_964345655.1 uncultured Oscillospiraceae bacterium | reverse complement strand
CGGTATTGTCATAAAGAATCTTGTGACACGCTTGTCCGTCACCGTCACCGGGCCGCCCTCTTCTATCTGTTTCTTGAACAGAGGAATCACACTGCCGTTGCTGCCCAGCACATTGCCAAAACGCACGGCTGTATACCTGGTATTATTGGTGCCGTTCATAGACTGCACAACCATTTCGCACATGCGCTTGGAGGCGCCCATAACATTGGTGGGGTTTACGGCCTTGTCCGTAGAGATAAGTATAAAGAGAGCTGTATTATATTCTCCGGCAGCCTTCGCCACGTTGTACGTGCCGAAAATGTTGTTCTTTATTGCCTCCGCCGGGCTGTCCTCCATCAGTGGCACATGCTTGTGCGCCGCCGCGTGGCACACTACCGCCGGGCGATATGTGTCGAAAATATAATTCACCCTGTCCGCATCCCTTACGGAACCGATAAGCACTATCAGATCCAGCTCCGGGCAGCTTCTCTTCAGCTCCTGCTGAATATCATAGGCGTTGTTCTCATATATATCAAAAATTATCAGTCTCTCCGGGGACAAGGCCGCTATCTGGCGGCAAAGTTCACTGCCAATGGAGCCGCCGCCGCCTGTGACCAGAACCGTATTGCCGCGGATTTCATGCTCGATCACGCTATTGTCTATTTTGACCTGGGTCCTGCCCAGCAGATCATCAATGCTCACATCACGCAGTTGGCTGACGGAGACCTCTTCATTTGCAAGCTGTGCCAGAGCAGGCAGTGTTTTAAGTTTAGCGCCGGTGCTGCTGCATATCTCCAGCAGCTCTTTTCGTATATGGGGAGGTGCTGAGGGAATGCAGAAAACTATCTCTTCGATGTCATACTTTTTTACAGCCTCGTCAATGCACTCTCTGCCGCCTATGACCTTTACTCCCCTTATTCGCCTGCCGTGCTTGCTCTTATCATTATCAATTATACATACCACATTGTTTCTGGAGTTTTCACTGTCGGAAAACTCCTTTATGGCCATCGAGCTTCCGGCACCCGCTCCAATAAGCATTGTACGTTTTCTGTTCTTCTGTTCTTTAAGGCTCAGTATATTCATCCCGTGCAGCTTTCCGGCGATTATCCTGAAAAGCATCCGGGAAGCTGTAACCAGCAGGAAGAGCACCATTGCAAAAATAAACGGGAAGCTCCTGGGCAGATGATAGCCCATAACCAGCGAGGCGATCATATACAGCGCCGCCGCCACGACGGAGGCAATGGCCACATCAGTGAGTTCTCTGTCGCTGGCGAACTCCCACATTATCGAATACACATGAAACACGAAAAACGCGCACAGCGCCGCTATCGTTCCGGGCAGAGCCGTGGCAAATATAGCCTGAAGGTATTCGGTTCTCGCCAGCGCCGTATATGAGAATTCATGCCTGATAAACAGCGCCATAAACGCCGCCAGATTTATCAGCACCACATCCATCAAAACAAACAGCAGCAGATTTATGCGTTGTACCTTAGAATTATTATAATTCATATCTTTTTTCATTGCCAAACCTCTGCGCAAAATAATAAATTATTGAACCTTGCGTTCTCTTCAGCGTTTTCATTATAGTTCCATCTTTAATCTTTCTTCAGACACATTCC
>CAYFSB010000132.1:698-3723 GCA_964345655.1 uncultured Oscillospiraceae bacterium | reverse complement strand
ATCTGACGCGGTTCACCTCAAAATGTTCAAGCATATTCCACAAACCACGAGAAAAAATTTGTACTGTTTGTACATTATATACCTTAAATCTATAATTTCAAGACGCAAAATATTAGCATACAGTTCATGACACAGGGTGTATTTTCTTACGCCAAAAAATAATACCGGCCTGATGTCTTTTTTTACGACATTTGCAGACCGGTATTTTTTTTATGAAATAATTTTTTTAACAATATTAATACCGACTGTTATTTGTCCAAATAGTTCTTGAGCAGTTCCTGAAGAAGCTCGTCCCTATCAAGACGGCAAATAAGTGTGCGGGCATTATTATAGTTTGTGATATAGGTCGGATCTTCTGAGAGTATATACCCCACTATCTGGTTTACAGGATTGTAGCCCTTAACCATGAGGGAGTTGTACACGGACGACAGTATCTCTCTCATCTCGGCCTTGCTGTCAAGCGCAGTAAACTTTCTTGTTGCATCCTCCATGATGTCCCCTCCTCGTCTGTTGAATTCTTAAGATTATTATACCAGATTAAGCTGTCAAGTAAAGTCGAAATTGTGGCTAAATTAGTTAAGAATTATTAATTTTACGGGTCAAGTGGGGAATTCGGACAATTTTCAGCGTATTGTGGCCCCAAATTTCTGCTCCAGCGCCTTGAGTACTGCCGCCACAGTCTCCTCTGCATGGTCGTCTGTGAGAGTCTGATCCTCGGCCCGCATCGTCAGTGAAAAGGCCACAGATTTCTTACCCTCTGCTATATGATGGCCGGTGTACACGTCAAAAAGCTCGCAGCCCTTGAGATATTCTCCGCCGTTTTCCATTATGCAGTCGGTCATATCCCCCACGGTGACGCTGTTGTCGCAGACCACAGCGATGTCTCTTGTGACAGCCGGGAAACGCGGCAGCGGTTTATACACCGGCATTCCGCCTCTGGCCTCATACACTGCCTCAAAGCTCAGCTCCGCGCAATACAGTTCTGTGTCCACTCCGTAGTTTTCGGCCACCTTGGGATGTATCTGGCCAAGTACGCCTATATACCTGTCCCCTGCCCAAACCTTTGCGCAGCGGCCAGGATGGTAGGCCGGATTCTCCTTCTCTGCCTCAAAGTGCAGCTTGCCCACGTCCAGACTTCCCAGCAGTTCTTCCACCCAGCCCTTTAGCACGAAGAAGCTCATATTGGGGCCAAACGCGCCCATGGAGATGATACGCGGTTCGTCTGCCAGACCGTCGGCGCGCTTGAGGTATATTTTACCTATCTCATAGAGGCAGGCCTGTTTGTTTCGGAAATTGTAGTTGCGGGTTAGTATCTCCAGCATTGAGGGTAGAATGGTGGTACGCATGATGGAGGTATCCTCGCCCAGAGGATTGAGTATGCGCAGGCTGTCACGAAGACCGGAGTCTGCGGGCATACGGATCTTGTCGTAGTATGAGGGGCTGATGAAGGAGTAGGTGATTATCTCGTCCAGACCCATGCTGCGGCAGACCTGGCCGATGTGGCGTTCACACTGCTGCTGCTGGGTATATCCTCCGCAGGTGCTTATCGCCCCGGTGAAGCGGGTGGGTATCTCATTGTAGCCGTAGAATCTGGCCACTTCCTCCGCAATGTCGGAATAGTGCTCCACATCGCCGCGCCATGAGGGGACGTATATGGTCTCTCCCTCAAGGGTGAAGCCCAGGTCGAGAAGGATGCGGCGCATGGTGTCCTCATCAATATCCGTGCCAAGCAGCGCGTTTATCTTCTCCGGCTCCAGCTTCACAGTGGTCTGCTTAAAGCCATTGGGGTATACGTCGATTATACCCTCCACCACCTCGCCCGCGCCCAGCTCCTCAATGAGCTCGCAGGCGCGCTGTACGGCCTTATATGTGTTCTGTGGGTCAAGCCCCTTCTCATAGCGGGCGGAGGCATCGGTTCTCATGCCCAAGGCGGTGGCGGTGCGGCGAATGGAGGGGCCATTGAAGTTAGCGCTCTCAAAGAGTACCATTGCGGTGTCCCCCACCACCTCGCTGTTCTCGCCGCCCATGACGCCTGCCACGCATACGGGCCGGTCGGTGTCGCAGATGCAGAGCATAGACGGACTGAGCTTACGCTCTGTGCCGTCGAGAGTCTTTATGGTCTCCCCCTCTTTTGCGCAGCGGACGTGTATCTCCCCATTATTCACACAGCCAAAATCAAAGGCGTGCATCGGCTGGCCGTACTCCAGCATCACATAGTGTGTGATGTCTACGATGTTGTTTATGGGCCGCATGCCGGCGTTGCGTATGCGCTCGCGCATCCACTCCGGAGACGGGGCGATCTTCACGTTTCTCACCATGCGGGCAGTATACCGGGGACAAAGCTCCTCGTTCTCTATATATATTTTCACAAGCTGGTTTATATCTCCGCCAGCCCTGGAGTGGACCTGCGGCACATGGAGCTTCAGCTTCTTGCCGAAAGTGACGGCGGCCTCCCGTGCCAGGCCTATCATACACAGGCAGTCCGGGCGGTTGGGGGTTATCTCAAACTCAACCACATGGTCGTCGCAGCCGAGAACTGCGCACATATCCTCGCCGGGGCGGCAATTTTCGTGCATGACAAAAATGCCGTCAGGGATGCAGTGGGGAAACTCCTCCTGCTTTGCGTGCAGATCTTCAAGGGAGCAGATATATCCTCTGCCGGTATCGTAGGCGACCAGGTCGCCGGGGTGGATGTTCTGGCAGTCGGATATGGTCTCCACAGTCTCGCTGCCCAGATCAAGCGTACAACTCCAGCGGTTGACCCCTGCGTTTTTTACGCTCTCCACCAGCGCCGCCAGTACCTTACCGTATATTCTGTCCCCGGCCTTGATATCCGCGGGGATTGAGGGCTTGTCCGGGTCTGCAGGGTGATAGTCGCCCAGAATGGCCGCAGCCTTTATTCCGGCATAGGCATAATCGTGGGTGGTAAGCTCCAGCTCTTTGAGGGAGCAGAGCATACCGTCGGACTCTACGCCCCGGAGCTTGCCTCTGCTTATCTTCACGCCTCCGGGCAAGACGGAATTGT
>CAYFSB010000132.1:0-688 GCA_964345655.1 uncultured Oscillospiraceae bacterium | reverse complement strand
GGGCTCCTCCCCGCCCACGTCTATTTTTGTGACCAGCATATGGTCTGAATTGGGATGCTTCTCTATGGAGAGGATGCGGCCCACTTTCACATTCTTTATGCTCTCGCTCAGATCCTCGGTTATCTCCACCTTGGAGCCTGAGACGGTCATAGCCTCGGCAAAGGCCTTGTCGTTATACTCCTCAATGCTCACATCCACAAACTCATTGAGCCATTTTCTCGATAATCTCATTCTCTTTGCCTCCCCTTAAAACTGTTCCAGGAACCGGACGTCGTTTTCAAATATGAGACGCAGGTCCATTATCTTGTATTCACCCATGGCAAGCCGCTCAAGTCCCATGCCAAAGGCCCAGCCAGAGTACACGTCCGGGTCGATGCCGCAGCCGGCGAGGACCTTTGGATGCACCATACCGGCGCCCAGCACCTCTATCCAGCCCTCGCCCTTGCAGGTGGGGCAGCCTTTGCCGCCGCACTTGTGGCACTGTATGTCCAGCTCACAGCTGGGCTCGGTAAACGGGAAATGATGGGGGCGGAAGCGGGTGACGGTGCCCTTGCCGTATATTTTTTCGACGACGAGGTTCAGCGTGGCTTTCAGGTCGGACATCGTGACGCCCTTGTCGATGACCATGCCCTCAATCTGGTGGAACATCGGGGAGTGCGTCGCGTCGACCTCGTCCTTACGGTAGACA
>CAYFSB010000131.1:273-5339 GCA_964345655.1 uncultured Oscillospiraceae bacterium | reverse complement strand
TCCATAACCGCCCTCAGGATCCCCCGATGGGATATATCCAGCACAAATTCGTCGGATATCAAGCTGAGACTCAGCGCCGCCAGAGACACCACCTCAAAGATGTCGTAGCCGTCCAAATCCCCTATACACTCCAGCCCCGCCTGCATAATCTCCTTAAACTGGTGGGTACTGCCCGGCACTCTGTACACATTTTCGTTGTAGCAGACCCTCTGCTTGCAGCCGGGGCGATCCTCTCCGTTTTTTATTATGGACAGTGTCACGTCCGGCTTCAGAGCCATAAGCTTGCCGTTTGTGTCGTTAAAGCTGATTATCCGGTCGCTTATAAGGAAGTCCTTATTTTTAAGGTACAGCTCATACTCCTCAAACTTGCTCATCTTAAACGGCATATAGCCGTATTTCCTGTACAGCGAGCGAAGCGCGTACACAGCCCGTTCCTCGCTTTTCAAAAGCTTTTCGTCTATCAAGCTTCCGTCTCCTTATCAATGCGCCCTATAACCATTTTATAGCCCCCGCTGCCGTAATCAAGGCAGCGGCTCACCCGGCTTATTGTGGCGGTGCTGACGCCGGTCTCCCGGTTGATGGCCATGTAATTTGCTCCGCTCTCAAGCATCCGCGCCACCTTCAGCCGCTGGGCGATTTCTATTATCTCCTTCACCGTGCAGACATCCTCAAAAAAGCTCCGGCACTCCTCAACATTTTCCAGCGTCAAAATCCCCTCAAACAGCGCCTTAACCTCATCAGTATACCAATTGCTCATTTTACGCACCTCACTTTATCGCTTCATCTGGCTAATGTGCTATTAAGATGAATTATAGTGCCGTTCCCTCGCCGTGTCAAGGGGCAAAACCAAATTTAGGTCAGCCCCGCAGAAGCTGGCAAGCGATTTGCAGCCCCTCGCCCAGTGTGTTTTTCGTCATGCACCGTTCAGGGGCAAAAAAATCATCCTGATGCCCAGGCTGAAAATCAGGTTCCTGCGGATATTATCCGCTAAGGAATGATTTTTTGCCTGTGCTCAGGATGACATTCTTTTTTATTTCAGCTTACAGCGCGGACTGATTATCGGTTGGGTCTCCGTTTACAGCCATGTCGTACTCCCGGCTCCAGTCGATACCCCGGTACTCTGCGGCTCCGGGGTCATTTTTGATAAAGTCCTGCATCTGCAAAGTCCAGGTGTTTTTATCAGCCTCTCAGCTGCCAAAAGGCTACTGCGGCGGCAGAGGCCACGTTCAGTGAGTCCACCCCGTGGGACATGGGGATACGCACATTATAGTCGCAGGCGGCAATGGTACTCTCCGAAAGGCCATCCCCTTCCGCGCCCAAAATCACGGCCAGCTTCTTTTCGCCCATAAGCCGCCTGTCCTCAATGCTGACAGCAGTGTCGCTCAGCGCCAGTGCCGCGGTCTTAAAGCCCAGCACTTTCAACCGTCCGATTCCCGGAACCGGCCAATCCGCAGCGCACTCTCCTATACGCGCCCAGGGCACCTGAAATACAGTACCCATGCTGACTCTCACGGCGCGCCTGTGCAGGGCGTCACAGCAGTTTGGCGTCAGCAGCACCGCGTCTATATTCAGCGCCGCCGCGGAGCGGAATATCGCCCCAACATTGGTGGGGTTTATTATGCCCTCAAGCACCGCTATCCTTCGGGCGTCACGGCAGATATCCTCCGGCTCAGACAGCGGCGGGCGGCGCATTGCGCATATGACCCCTCTGGTGAGAGCAAAGCCCGTCAGTCTCTCAAGCATATCGCTCTCCCCGGTATATACAGGTATCCCCCCGCAGCGGGCTATCACATCCGCAGCCTTTCCCGCAATATGCCTGCGCTCCGCCAGAAATGCCACTGGCACGCAGCCTGCGTCCAGCGCATGGTCTATGACCTTCAGGCCCTCCGCAATGAACACGCCCTTTTCAGGCTCAAGGCGGCTTCTCAGCTGGCCCTCGGTCAGGCGGGCAAATACGTCCAGCTCCGGCGCGTCAAGCTCTCTGAGCTCCACAATTCCAGCCATTTTTACTCCTTATGGGAACTTATTTGCTCTGTTGAATTTTCTTATACATGTCCTGCATTTTCTCATCAATAGCCGCTATCTCGTCGGCGCAGCGGAGCATCTCCTCGTTGATGCCCTCCGGCAGATTTTCCTTGTCCGACTTATATCTCAAGTCATGCTCAAGACTGGCCCAAAAGTCCATTGCCACCGTGCGTATCTGGATCTCAGCCAATACATGCTCCGTCCGGTTCGACAGATACACCGGCACCCGCAAATCCAGATGCAGTGAGCGATAACCGTTGTAATTGGGCTGGGCAATATAGTCCTGGCGCTTTACAAGCTCCATGTCCGACTGGCGCAGCAGCATCTCTTCCACCCGGTACACAGCGTCTATGTAGCAGCACACCACCCGAATGCCTGCGATATCGTTTATGCTCTTCACCGCCGACTCAATAGTGATCGGCAGGCCTTTTTTCTGTAACTTTGCCACCATGCTCCCGGTGGATTTAAGGCGGCTTTCAACATGGTGGATGGGATTTCTAGCATACATCACGTTGAACTCATCATTGAGCACCTCAAGCCTTGTCTGTATCAGGCGGACAGCCGCGCTGTACAGATGCTGAAGCTGCAAAAAATCCTGATAGCTCTTATAGAGCGTTCCCGTATCGTTTTGCAGAAAAATATCGCCGCGTTCCGGGAAGAAATTCAAATCCATAAGCATCCACCCCTCCGGTAAATGGATTCATCAGTATAAATAATAACACGAAACTCTTATGTCTGAAAAGGAAACTCTCTCTGCTCCCGCGCAAGGCCGGCAGCTTTTCCCGGCCCGCCAGCCCAAATCCTTGATCTGCGTCGAAATTATTTGAACAGCTTGAGCTTTACAAAAACCAGCGTGGCAAACACGCTCAGGACAACCGACATGCATATAATTATCCAGAACCCCCATGGGCTCTGTGCAAAGGGCATACCCGCCACGTTCACGTTCATGCCGTAGGCACTGAATATCATCGTGGGTATGGCCATTACAATGGTCACAATGGCCAGCACCTTCATCACTATGTTCAGGTTGTTGGATATTACCGAGGCAAAGGCGTCCATCATGCCGCTTAAAATGCCGCTGTAGATATTGGCCATCTCAATAGCCTGCTTGTTTTCCACGATGACATCCTCCAGCAGCTCCGCATCCTCCGGATACTTCTTTATCAGCTCTGTGCGCAGCAGTTTTTCAAGCACAGCCTCGTTTGAGCGCAGGTCGGTGGTAAAATACACTAGGCTTTTTTTCAGCTTCAGCAACTCTATAAGCTCCCGGTTCTGGGTGGATCTATGGAGCTGGGTCTCGACCTCTTCGCTTTTTTTGTCCACATTGCGCAGGTATTGCAGATACAGCGTGTCAATGCGGTAGAGCAGCTGCAATATGAAACGGGACTTCATCTGTGTCTTGAAATCCCGCACCTTACCCTGCTCAAAGGTCTTCAGTACCGGCGATTGCTCACTGCACACCGTAATTATCGCGTCGCGCACAATGAGCACAGACATTGGTATGGTGCTGTACAGATCTCTGTCGCTCTGCTCCTCTACGGTCGGAATGTTTACAAGGACCATGGTGTTGCCCTCGTCCACATCTATGCGTGAGCGCTCATCCGCGTCCAGCGCGGCCCTGAGCGCGTCTGAGTCCAGCTGATATCTGCCTGATATCTCCGTCAGCTCCGCCTCTGTGGGGGCAACGATGGAGACCCAGCAGCCGCTTTCCGGTCTCTCCAGCCTGTTCAATTTTTCGTCTTCCGTCAAATAATAACGTATCATATAAACCCGCCATAAAAGGCGCGGCGCTATTCTTTATGTTTTGAGTACTTACTTCGCGGAATCTCCGTACTTCGTCCCGCCTCCATCGGCGCACTTCCTTTCATTATAAGCATTTGCATCCCACTGACGCTTTATTAATTTTATTGCACCGCAGCCAGTTAGTCAATGACAACATGACTAAATAAATGTTAAATATTATTATCATATTCATGTTCTATTGGAAATTTTTGCATACGAAAAGTCCCCGGTATTTATGGAAACGTACCGGTAATTCACACATCATGATTTAAATCGGCGCATTTTGCGGCATATAAATCAAAATATTTTTTGGTATCCAGCCCATTTTATGTCTATCTATGAGGAAACAGAATGATGCTCATTACGGAAATAAATACACATTATGGCTTATTCTCAATGGATAGCGGTATCTCGGCACGCTTTATGACTATATTCACCAAAGTCAGATTTTTTGTTTGACAATTATATTTGCACGTGCTACCATGAAAAAATTTATATTAAATTTTAATCTGTATAGGTGGTTTGAAATAAGAGATGGATGAGATAAAACTGAATAATATACAAAATGAAAAAGAGTTTACAGAGCGTCTGGCTGAAAATCTGGCGGCACAGTTTGGCAAGAACTGTGAGGTAGCCGTACATGAGTTTCAGGGCACAGACCTGGTCATCACCCACATTGAAAACGGCTATGTCACCGGCAGACACGAGGGTGATATCAGCACGAATGAGTTTCTTGATGAGTTTTTTGAAAAGGATTTTGTCAGAAACCCCGTCTATTATATGAAGACCAAAACCGGCAAGGACATATTGGCCTCTACCACATATATCAGCCGCGAGAACAAAATCGTGGGATTTGTGTGCGTAAACTTTGACATTACCGATATAAACAACGGCATAAAGGCCCTGGATTGGGTAAACAACAAGTCAGCCGCTAAAGACGTGGGCGATGTTAACGATGTACTTGAGTATCATCTGGACGCCTGCGTGAGGGTTGTCGGCAAAAAGCCGGAGAAGATGGACCGGGCGGACAAGCTGCACGCGGTGGAATATCTGGAGAGCAAGCATGTTTTCCTGATCACCAAGTCCAGCGCAAGGGTCTGCGAATACCTGAACATAACCAAATATGGTCTTTATACATTTCTGGATGAAATCAGATCTTCCAAAGAATAAATGAATGCAGAGGCATATGCAGGAGGTAGTGAATGAAAAAGCTTATCTTATGTAAGGAGCTCTTCACGGCAGAGACGGAGCAGGCACAG
>CAYFSB010000131.1:0-263 GCA_964345655.1 uncultured Oscillospiraceae bacterium | reverse complement strand
ATTGAGGACATACTGCCTATCTGCCAGGTTAATGACCGCAGCGGCTATGATGAGATAGTGGATTTGACCGACGCTTTTGTAATGCCCGGCCTTTTCGACTGTCACACCCATGTAGCCGTAAACGGCGGCTTCGACGAGCTGAGGGATGACGAGCGCTATGCGCGTATTCCCGCAAGCTACGCGCTGCACGGCGTAAATTACGCCTATGACGACCTGATGGCGGGCTTCACATCCATACGCGATGTAGGCTGCTGCCCTGAGTG
>CAYFSB010000130.1:0-5343 GCA_964345655.1 uncultured Oscillospiraceae bacterium | reverse complement strand
ACAGACCGACCGTGGCACCGTCAGCACAAAGCATGTGCTCTGCAACGGCAGCCCGTCCATGGTCTATGCCACCATGGTGCCGGCCGAGGTCGTGCCTGAGCGCATGGTAAAGCTGGCCAACGCCCGCATATACTCCGCCCGTATGTTTGTGGTCTACATCGGCCTTGACAAGAGCGCGGAGGAGCTGGGGCTGAAGGACTACTCCATATTCATGCCGGAGACCGCAAACTCCGCAGTTGAATATGAGAGCGGCAAACGTATGGAGACGAACGTGAACATGGTCTCCGTCTGCTACAACGTGGTCAACCCCAATTTCTCCCCGGAGGGCACCTGCGTCATCAGCCTAACCACCACCTATATGGGTGATGACTGGGCAAACGTGGAAGAGGACGATTATGTTGAGACCAAGAACCGGCTTGCAAAGCGCATGATAGACCGCTTTGAAGAGAAGCTGGGCATAAGCATCACACCCTACATAGAAGAGATAGAGGTGGCCACACCCTGGACCATGTGCAACTTTGTGAACGTGCCTCAGGGCGCGGCTTACGGCTACGAGCTCACCGAGTGGGACCAGATGATGGCCCGCATGCGCATGATGGGCAGTGAGTATGAAGTCAAGGGTCTGAAATTTGTGGGCGCGGCCAGCATCAGAGGCGACGGCTACAACTCCGCCATCTTCAGCGGCAACACCATGGCGAAGCTCACCCTTGCGGATATGAAGAAAGAGGAGGGCTGAAAACATGGCAGCAAATGTAAAGGTCGGGCTTATCGGCAAGCTGGATATGCTGAGATTCAAGAACATAACCAAGGCGCGGGAGAAGCACATACAGGCCACCCCCGCCACTCCTCTGCCCAAGACCCTCACTACCAATGAGAAAGCAAAGCTCCACCATCCGGCAAAGCAGCAGGTGGTCATCTCCGAGATACGGCAAAACGGAGCTGACGCCAAGACCATAGTCTTTAAGACCGCCGACGGCAGCCGTCTGGCTCTGTACAGAGCAGGCCAGTATGTGTCCGTGTCCGTGCCCATCGGCGACACAGTCACCACCCGCTCCTACTCTCTCTGCGGCTCACCCGCCTGGGCGAAGCGCGGCGAATACAATATCACCGTCAAACGGGATGACAGCGGCTTCGTCTCCCCCTATATCCAGGACAACTGGAAGGTGGGGCAGCAGGTCACCATCTCCGGCCCTCAGGGGCATCTGTACTTTGAGCCTCTGCGTGACAGCAAAAAGGTCGTCGCTCTGGCCGGCGGCTCTGGAATTACCCCCTTCATGGGCATGGCCTATGCCATTCGTGACGGCCTTGAGGACTTTGACCTGACTATCCTCTTCGGTTCGCGCACCGCTGAGGGCATTGTCTACAAGAAGGAGCTGGATGAGGTCTGCGCCGCCTGTGACAAGGTGCACGTGGTTCATGTGCTCTCAGATGAGGAGCGCGATGGCTATGAGCACGGCTTTATCACCGCGGAGCTTATAAAGAAGTACGGCGGCGACGGGGAGTACAGCATCTTCATGTGCGGTCCCCAGGCCATGTATAACTTCCTTGACGGCGAGATAGCAAAGCTGGGTCTCCGGAGGAAATTTGTCCGCCGTGAGCTCTTCGGCGCTATAAAGAATCCCTGGGAGCAGCCCGGATACCCGGAGGAGATACGCGGCAAGACCTTCAAGGTCAAAGTCATCAAATACGCTGAGACCTTTGAGATCACCGCCTCCGCAGATGAGCCCATACTTGTGGCTATCGAGCGTGCCGGCATCACTGCCCCCTCCCGCTGCCGCAGCGGCGAGTGCGGCTGGTGCCGTTCAAAGCTGGTGTCCGGCAAGGTGTTCATCCCTGAAAAGACCGACGGGCGCCGTGCTGCAGATCTGGATTACAACTATATTCACCCCTGCTCCTCCTTCCCCGCCAGCGATATCGTAATAGACATACCCGGCCCCACCATGTAAAATAACGAAACAGCAAAAAGCCTGTGATATAAACTGGCTTTTTGCTGCATATCTGTATAAGGAAGTGACACAATGATACTTACACCCGAACAGCAGGCCATTTTGGACGGCGAAAAGGGCTAGCCCATGGCAAAGATAATGGAGACGCTGGTGCTCTACGGCGAGGCCTTTGACTCCCAGCGCATGGTAAAGATCACCGGCGAATACGGCCACACTGTCATAAGCTTTGGCGTGAGCATAATGAAGCCGGTGTACAGGCTCTATCAGCGGCTGCTGGAGGACGGCGCCGTGTCCATGCAGCCCTTCTCAGCAGACCCGCGGCCGCTGGATGACAAAATACCCAAGACCCTGCTGCAGGACATCGTCTCCAAGGTCATGTACAGCAAGCAGGAGCTTCTGGAAAAGCAGCTTAAAGAGTTTGGCCTTATAAATGAGGACTCCTTTACCTGCGCCTGCTACCTGCCTGAGGTGGGCAACGTGCCAAAACGGGGCGACATTCTATCCTGGGCGGAATCCTCCGCCGTGGTGTTTGCAAACTCTGTGCTGGGTGCCCGCTGCAACCGCAACTCCGGCGTAATAGAACTGATGGGTTCCATTATGGGCATGGTGCCGGAATTCGGTTTTCTCACCGACGATGGCCGCCGGGCAGACTGGATAGTGGAGATACGCACCTCCAAAAAGCCGGAGGCCCAACTTCTTGGCTCCGCCATCGGCATGAAGGTGCTGGACAAGGTGCCATATATAAGAGGGCTGGACAAGTGGATAGGCACCCAGCTCAGCGACGAGTGCTGCGCCTATCTGAAGGACTTTGGCGCGGCCACTGCCTCTAACGGCTCAGTGGGTCTGTACCATATTGATAATCTCACCCCTGAGGCCGTGGAACATGGCGAAAAACTTATAAGAGAAAACGCCCCTGTCTATGTGGTGGACGACGCGGAACTGGAACGGGTCAAAAACGGCTATCCATGTATCTGGAAAGATCTGGATGCAAAGCCCAAGCTCTGCTTCCTGGGCTGCCCCCACATGACCATGCAGCAGCTTAAGGACTGGACGGACAGACTTGAGACGGCCCTGAAGGCGGCAGGCAACAAGCAGGTGGTCATCCCCACGGTATTCACCTCCGCCCCGGCAGTAATAAAGGAGTTTGAAAAGACGCCCTACGCGCCCCGGCTTGAGGCCATGGGAGTAATTCTCTCCAGCGTCTGCCCGCTGATGTACATGAATAATCCCCTTGTAAAAAAGCAGCCCGTCATCACCTCCTCCAACAAGCTGCGCACCTATACAACGGCGCGCTTCTACCTTGACGAGGAGATACTGGGCATGATCACAAAGGAGGCGGAGTGATGAGCAGGGAGTTTAAAGGCAGAGTTATCACCAGAGGCACCGTAAAGGCCGAGGCGCTGGTATCTCACGGCGGGCTCAATACCCTTGCCAGCTATCAGACGGCCATGATGTTTGGCGACAAGCAGGTCAAGTGCGGCGACCAGAACAATCCCGACCTCTATAACAAGCCCATGATCGGCAAGGCCATGTGCCTGCCCATGACTATCGGCTCCACCACCGGGGGCATGGCGCTCTTCACCGTGTGCGAGCTGGGAAAAAACCCGGCATGTATGCTGTTTTCCGAGAGTATAGACTCTCTGGCAGCCTCCGGCGCCATTCTGGCTGCCGTGTGGTCAGGGGTCAAAATGCCAGTGGTGGACAGACTGGGTCAGGACTTTCTAGACTATGTGAAGGACGGCATGATGATAAGCGTCGAAGACGGCGGAGTAGTTGTAGTTGAATAAGGCTGAAAAAATCCGGCGCGGTGCACATACACCGCGTCGGATTTTTTATGTCTGTCTTATTTCAGTTCTTCCTGATATCTGGCTCTCTCGCCGCCGATAAAGCGGGGGCGTGTGCGGGCGCAGACCAGGGAGGCCTGGCCTATGCGCTTTACCTGAAGGCGCACGGGCACTGCCACCTCTTTAAGGTGCATCCCGATAAGGGTGTCCCCTATATCCATGCCTGCCTTGGCCCGGATGTGTTCCACCGCGGCGGGCTTTTCCAGATTTTCAAACACTGTTGTGGCAAAGGAGCCTCCCGCGTGGGCCCAGGGGCGCACGTTTACAGGCTCATAGCCGAATTTCTCCGCGGCCTCTGTCTCAAGGATAAGCGCCCTGTTCAAATGCTCACAGCATTGAGCAGCCAGATATATGCCCCGGCTCTTAAGCTCCGGGTAGATCCCTCTGAATATGGCCTGCGCCGCCTCCATGCTGGAGCCCTTGCCTATGTGCTCTCCCATAACCTCGCTGGAGGAACAGCCTATCACCATAAGATCCCCGGCCTTTAAGCCCGCAATATCTATAAGCTCCAGCACCGCGCTGCGGGACTGGGCAGTCAGTTCATCAAGCATTTTTCTTCTCCCTCAATAGCTGAATTTTCTTATGGACGGAACAGCATACAGCGCGTGATACGCCACCACCGCCGCCACGATTCCCGCCGCACCCTGGATAGCGTTTGCCGGAATACTGGCCGCCGCCGCGAGGCCGTAGCCCAGCGCCAGACTCTCATAGGCAAAATAACCCAGCAGCATTACCAGCTCTCCGGCAATTGCGCCCACTGTCAGGCCGCCTTTTCTGCCCCTGAACGCGCTCATCGTCAGCGCCGCACACAGCGCCATAAGGCCCTTTATCACAAAGGTCCCCGGCGCATACAGCGCGTATCCCAGCAGCAGATCCGCCAGCATTGAGCCCAGCGCCCCGGCCGCCGCGCCGTACACCGGCCCCAGCAGAAACGCACCCAGTAGCACCACGCCGTCTCCCAGATTGATGTAGCCGTTCGTGGCGGGGATCGGAATATGTATAAGGCTGGTAGCCGCACAGCACAGCGCCGCAAACAGCGCCGCCAGCACAAGTCTTGTAAGTTTATCCTTCTTCATCAGGCACCTCCGTATTTATTGTATAGTGTATGCCAAAAACCCCTTTAATTCAAGTATCAAAATAATACAAAAGTCCCCTGTCAAGGTCGGTCCGCCCTGTAAGTGATGGATAATAAATGGCCTGTAATCATTGACAATGCAGCTCATTAATTATTTTATATAAAAAGATGTTACATTTTTTGTAATAACAGGAGTAAGTTATGCCGGAGAAAAAAGCTGGAACAGGTTTAAAGGCCCTCGCCCTGCGGGCGCTGTGTGTTTTTCTGGTGACGCTGCTGATGATAGCCGCCTTTCTGTTGGGCATAGTGTTCATCTTCAGTAAGGGGCCTTCGCAGTCGGCGCGCAATTTGTTCGTAATGTCCGTTCGGGAGACCAGCGCCATAGACTTTTTGGCCGACATGTTTGTCGGATGATGAGATAAACGCCATTGAAGCCAGGCGGGGCACAGAAAATCTGGATGTGACCGACGCCTCTTTG
>CAYFSB010000129.1:0-5382 GCA_964345655.1 uncultured Oscillospiraceae bacterium | reverse complement strand
TCGGGACAGCTCTCTCACAGCGCTCACCTTCCCCTCCGGCAGGACCCCGGCTATAACCTGATCCACACCCGCCTGACGCCCTATGGCTCTGGCGGTTTTTTCGTTGTCTCCGGTTAACATAACAACTTTTATGCCCATGTCTTTTAACTGACGCACAGCCTGGGGGCTGTCGGGTTTTATGGTGTCTGCCACAGCAATAATGCCGATAAAGGTCCCGCCCCAGGCGAAGAACAGCGGCGTCTTCCCCTGAGTGGAGAGCTCTTCCGCCCTCTGCTGCCATTTTGAAGGGATACCGGCCCTGCTGTCTACATATTCTCTGTTCCCGCCCAAGAGCTCCTTATCATCCAGCCGGGCGGTAAGGCCATGGCCGGGCAGGGCCTGAAAATCCGTGACCTCAGCAGGTCTCACGCCCCGCTCTGCGGCGCAGCTCATCACTGCCGATGCCAGCGGGTGCTCGCTCCTGCTCTCCAGCGCCGCCGCCGCGCGCAAAAGCTCATTCTCCTCCGTGCCGTCAGCTGGTATGATGTCCGTCACCGTTGGAGTACCGGCGGTGATCGTGCCGGTCTTGTCCAGCGCCACCACGTCCACTCTGCCTGTCTCTTCCAGTGCCGCTGCTGTCTTGAACAGTACACCTTTTTTGGCGCCTGCCCCGCTGCCCACCATTATGGCAACCGGCGTTGCAAGGCCCAGCGCGCAGGGACAGCTTATCACCAGCACCGATATGCCCCGCGCCAACGCAAAGCCTGCGCTCTCCCCAAGCACCAGCCAGACCGCCATAGTCACAGCGGCAATTGCAATGACTACCGGCACAAAAACACCGGACACTCTGTCAGCCACTTTAGCAATAGGCGCTTTCGTGGCGGCGGCCTCACTGACCATGCGGATGAGCTGGCTCAAGGTGGTATCCTCGCCCACGCGGGTGGCCTCACAGCGGATAAAGCCCGCCTGATTTATGGTTGCGGCGGACACCATGTCCCCCGCTGCTTTATCGACCGGTATGCTCTCCCCTGTCAGGGCCGACTCGTCCACGGCGCTGCTGCCCTCAAGGACAACACCGTCAACCGGAATGCTCTCACCCGGACGAACCGTAAACACATCGCCCTTTTTAACCTGCTCTATTGGCACTGTACGCTCTTCACCGTCTGACAGCAGGTTTGCGGTCTTTGGCGCAATTTTCATCAGGCCCTTCAGGGCATCGGTCGTCTTTCCCTTGGAGCGGGCCTCGAGCATCTTACCCACAGTGATAAGGGTCAGTATCATAGCGGCAGATTCAAAATAGAACTCGTGCATCCAGTCCATCACAGCGGCATTGTCGCCCCGAAGCTGCGCCCCCGTCATGGCAAACAGGGCACAGGTACTGTAGGCAAAGGCCGCGCCGGCGCCAAGTGCTACAAGTGTATCCATATTAGGAGCGCGGTGAACAAGCCCCTTAATGCCGCTGACAAAAAACTTCTGGTTTATCACCATTACGGCGGCGGTCAGCAGCAGCTGGCTGAGGCCCATTGCCACATGATTTTCCGCCAGCACCGCCGGCAGCGGCCAGCCCCACATGCTGTGGCCCATGGAAATATACATCAGCACAAGGAGAAAACCCAGTGATGTATAAAGCCGCTTTTTCAGTGCAGGCGTCTCCCTGTCAGCCAGAGCATTCTCTCCGGCCTCTGCCGCAGCTGTTCTCTTCTCGCCCTTGACGCTCGCCCCATATCCTGCGGCCTCCACCGCGGCTATCACCGCGCTCTCATCCGCGCTGCCCTCTACGCCCATGGAATTTGTAAGCAGACTCACAGCGCATTCGCTGACACCCGGCACACCGCTTACCGCTTTTTCCACTCTGGCAGAGCAGGCCGCGCAGCTCATCCCTGTGACTAAATACTGTTTCATTCTCATACCTCCCTCCGAATAAAAAAATTTTGCCCATTTTGTTCTATTTCATAAACTTTTGCAGTGTCGCCAACAGCTCATCAATTGTCTCGTCCTTCCCTGCGCGCACATCGTTCACAACGCAGGTCCTTATATGATTTGCCAGTAGCTCCCGGCTGAAGGCGGTGAGTGCCGCGTTTGCCGCCGCCGCCTGCGCCAAAATATCCGGGCAATAGGCACTTTTATCCAGCATGCCCCTTATGCCCCTTATCTGCCCCTCTATACGATTGAGCCTGTTTACAAGGCTCCTGTACTCCTCTTCGGAACGCTCCTTTGTCCTGTGACAGCAGCACTCTTCTGACATGGCATTGCCCCCTTTTCACGCTCATCATATACCCCCCCAGGGTATATTGTCAACAAAAAAACCGCCCCTTTTGAGAGAGGCGGTAAATCTTGTTTTATCAGCCGAAGTAATTGATGATGTGGCGGGGGCAGATATCGGCGCAGTGGCCGCACTGTACGCACTTGGTCACATCCACCACGGCCAGATTATCTTTGACCACGATGGCATCCGCCGGGCACTCTCTCTGGCACTTCATGCAGCCTATGCAGCCGAAGTCGCATATCTTCATGACTCTTGCGCCCTTGTCTTTGTTGCTGCAGGCGGGCATGATCTTCTGGCTTTCGGGGATGAGCTTAATGATGCTCTTGGGGCAGGCCTCTGCACAGGCGCCGCAGCCCACGCACTTGGACCGGTCGACCTTGGCCACGCCGTCCACAATGTGCATTGCGTCAAACTGGCAGACATTTACGCAGTTGCCAAGGCCAATGCAGGCGAAGGTGCAGGTCTTGTTGCTCTTGCCGCCAAACAGCATTGCGGCACGGCAGTCAACGGGGCCGGTGTAGTTGAAGCGCAGCTCCGCATGGCCGGTGGTCCCTGAGCAGGGCACAAATGCCACCATCTTTTCCGCCGCGTCTGCGGACACGCCCATTATCTCTGCAATTTTGGCCGCAGCCTCAGCGCCGCCTGCCACGCAGCGGTTTGTGGGAGCCTCTCCCTTTGCCACGGCGGCAGCATAACCATCACATCCGGCAAAGCCGCATCCGCCGCAGTTCGCCCCGGCCAGACAGCCGCGGACGGCTTCCTGCTTGGGGTCTACCTCAACATGGAAAATCTTTGCGGCAAAGGCAAGTATGGCGCCAAACACGGCACCCAGCACGCCCAAAACCACTACTGAAAGAAGAATAGTTTTCATATCAGCCGCCCTCCCTTATGAGAATATCTGCATGCCGCTAAAGCCCATAAAGGCCAGCGCCAGCAGACCGGCGGACACAAGGCAGATTGGGAAGCCCTTAAAGCACTCCGGATATTCGGCAAACTCCACCCGCTCACGCACGCTTGCAAACAGCACTATCGCCAGCATGAAGCCCAGGCCGCCGGTAATACCATAGACCACAGACTCTATGAAGTTATAGCTGTTCTGCACGTTCAGCAGTACAACGCCCAGCACCGCGCAGTTTGTAGTGATAAGGGGCAGGTATATGCCCAGCGCAGAGTACAGAGCCGGGACAGACTTTTTGAGGAACATCTCCACAAACTGAACCAGTGCCGCAATGACAAGAATAAATGTCAGCGTCTGAAGAAACTGGAGATTCAGCGCAATAAGGACATACTCGTTGATGACCCAGCAGATTGCGGAGGCCAGGCCCATAACGAATACGACCGCAAGGCCCATGCCGCTTGCAGTCTCAACCTTGCTGGAGCAGCCCAGGAAAGGGCAGCAGCCCAGAAACTGCGAGAAGATGAAGTTGTTTATAAGGATGGCGCCCAGGGAGATGGAAATAATATTTGTTAGCATTATTGTTCAGCCTCCTTTTCTGCCTTTTCCGCAAGCTCTTTTTTCTTTGCGGATTTCTTAAGGGCATACTGCATCACCGCGATAAGTGTGCCCAGGGTGAGGAAGCCGCCGAAGGGAAGAGTCAGGATAGACGCGCCATAGCCGGAGGGGAAGATCTGAATCCCGGCGCCGGTGCCGTCCAAAGTAAAGCGAAAGCCGTTTGCAATGTCGATAAGGCCGCCGCCGAACCTGCCGCTGCCCAAAAACTCACGGACAAGGCACATGATTATCAGCACGCAGGTATAGCCCAGGCCCTGAAAGATACCATCAAAGAAGGATGCGCCGATGGGGTTTTTCTGGCAGAAGGCCTCCGCACGGCCGATGATGATGCAGTTGACGACTATCAGCGGGATAAACACACCCAGCGCGGAGCTGAGAGCTGGGATAAAGGCCTGCAAGAGCAGATCCACTATGGTGACGAAGCCCGCGATGATCACGACGAAGATCGCAAGACGTATCTCGTTAGGTATGATCTTCCTTATGGCCGATACCGCCACGTTGCAGCAGGTGAGGATTATGAGCACCGACAGGCCCATGCCCACGCCGTTAAAGAGGGTGGTGGTGATGGCCATGGTGGCGCACATGCCTATAAGCTGAACCAAAACGGGGTTATTGGTTATAAGGCCTTCCTTAAACTGTCTTTTAATATTCATTTAGCCCTGCCTCCTTAGCCCAGAGACTGCACTGCGGCAATAGCCGTGGCAGTCGCCTTGGTGACGGATCTGGAAGTGATGGTAGCACCTGTCAGCTCGTCGATGTTGCCGCCCGCCTTGCTCAGCGCTATATCGCCGCCTTCACCCACAAACTGGGCCCTGAAATTCACACCTATCTCAGATGAGCTGGCAGCATTTGCGCCAAGTCCGGAGGTCTCTGAATGGGATATGATGGAAATCCCCATACACTTGTAGTCGTTATCCACGCCTACTGCCATTGTGATGCTGCCCTGTGCGCCTGAGAATGTGGTCGTTACCACATAACCCGCGCCGTTTGTGCACTTGTTAATGGAGTTGATGCTGGGATATGCCTCTTTGTCAAACTCTACCTCTTCATAGCCGTCTGAGGCCAGGACGGAGGCATAGGCCTTTTCTGTCTTGATGCGCTTCTGTTCTTCAATGCGCTCATATGTCAGTTCGTTTACCACGCCCAAAACGCCGGCAGTAATCGCGCAGACCAGAAACAGGATAAAAGTAAGCTTCAGGATCTTTTTCATTTCGCTGCCTCCTTTGCCGCTTTCCTTGCCTGCTTTTCAGCCGCTATGTCCTCCTTGGACACACCAAACTGGTGGCGGTGGAAGCCTTTGTCAATTGCCCATGAGCACAGGTTCATGATAAGTATGGCGTAGGACACACCCTCCGGGAAACCGCCGAAGTAGCGGATAAGTACCGTCAGTGCGCCGCATCCAAAGCCGAAGAGAAGCTGCCCGTTCAGCGTGACAGGGCTTGTGGCATAGTCGGTAGCCATGAAGATGGCGCCCAGCATAAGTCCGCCGGAGAGGACGTTATACAGCATCCAGTCCACATTGCTGAAGCCCTCACGGCCGAAAATCAATGTGAGCAGAGCCACTGTCCCGATGAAGGACACGGGGATGCGCCAAGAGATGACCTTGCGCACTATCAGATACAGC
>CAYFSB010000128.1:4559-5400 GCA_964345655.1 uncultured Oscillospiraceae bacterium | reverse complement strand
CTGTTGCCGACCTTATCACCGACGGCTGCAACATGGGAGTAAAGTCCCTAAACCGTTATCTGAATCAGTACCAGGCCGCAGATGAAAAATCGAAAGATATCGTAAAGCGGCTGTGCGATCTGGAGGAAAAACTGGCGGTAGATATCCGACGTTTTCTGTAAAAAGGGATTTGAAAAAAATACTTGCTTTTTTCTGTCAGCTGGTGTATACTAACACAGTATTCTAAATGTATCAATTGATTGCCGCCGGATGAAAGTCAATTCTCATTTTTGACTTACCATCCAGCGGTTTTTTGTTCGGACAATTTTGAATAACAATTTATTTAGGAGGTACTGATTTATGAATTACGGTACTGTGAAATGGTTCAACGAGGACAAGGGTTTTGGTTTTATTGCAAATGACAACGGCGGCGACGACGTTTTTGTACATTTTTCCGCTATCCAGGGTAATGGTTTCAAGACTCTGCGCGAAGGCCAGAAGGTCTCCTTTGATGTGGAAGCCGATCCCAAGAACAGCCGCAAGACCCGCGCCGCAAACGTCAACCTGGTATAATAATCAGCTGACAGCGCCTATAAGCGCGAACTAAAAAGGTACGCTGCAAACAAATCCGTTTGCAGCGTACCTTTTCTATTTTCTTCAGTTTTTGTAGCCGAAGCCCCAGGGCAAGGTGCTCTGCTGGCTTTCGGTGCTGGTCAGCTCCTGAGTGCTGGCCAGAGCCGCCTGGATCTGCTCACCCACTGTGATGTTCAATGTCAGAGTCTCGCCCTGACGGTACACCGTCAGCGTCAGCTCGTCCCCGGCGGCGCAGTCGCCGATGGCGTTTACAAGGTCGTTGCTGCCG
>CAYFSB010000128.1:0-4549 GCA_964345655.1 uncultured Oscillospiraceae bacterium | reverse complement strand
GACGTCGGTGTCATTGACCTTTGTGATAATATCGTTCACCTGAAGACCCGCCTTGGCCGCGGGGCTGTCGTCAGTTACGCTCTTTACAGCCGCTCCCTGGGGCAGGCCATAGCCCTGAGTCTCCTGGCTCACATCGCTCACGGACACACCGATATAGGGCTTTGCAACATAGCCGTTTTCAATAATGCTCTCGGCTATACTGCTTACGCTGTTGATAGGAATTGCAAAGCCTATATTATCCACTGAGGTCTCGGAGCTGCTGCTGGAATACTTGGCGTTGGTTATGCCTATGACCTCGCCGTACATATTAAACAGCGCACCTCCTGAGTTGCCGGCGTTTATGGCGCAGTCGGTCTGTATAAGGTCCATGGTGCTGCCGCTGGTCATGGTTATCTCCCGGTCAAGAGCACTGACAGCTCCAGAGGTGAGGGAGAAGGTCAGCTCGCCCAGTGGATTTCCTATGGCCACCACACTGTCCCCTACATTCATGCTGTCTGAGTCTCCTATGACCACCGGCGTCAGGCCCTCCGCCTCGATCTTCAGCACCGCTATGTCGTTGCTCTCATCATAACCTATGAGCGCCGCGTCATAGCTGGAGCCGTCAAACAGTGTGACCTTGATTGAACTGGAGTCCTCAATAACATGGTAGTTTGTGAGGATGTATCCGTCGTCGGTGAGAACAAAGCCGGAACCGGAGGCGGCAGAGGTGGTCTGGTAGCCCCAGAGATTTGTGGTTATGGAGGTGGTTATGCCCACGGTGGAGTTCACATTCTGGGCATACACCTCGGCTGCCGTCATCTCCTTGCCTGTGTCCACAGTGTTCAGCTGAATTGTGGAGTTCTCGCGGCTGCCCACATAGGCGTTGGATATTTGTTCGCTCTCATTGAGCTTTCCGCCCAGCAAGCTGCCTCCGTAGCCCAGCGCCCCGCCAAGCAGCGAGCAGCACAGCGACAGAGAGATTATCTTTCCGGGCGTCCACTCCTTTTTCTTTTTTTCGGTCGTTACGGTGGTGTCGGTTTTTTCTGCCTGAGCATATTCAGGCTCTTCATATATGTTATTTTTAGTTTCATTGTTGTCGCACATATTTGTCGCCCCTTTCTTTCTATGGCCACATTGTAGCGCCCAATGCTTAATTGAAACTGAAATTCATTTTAACGAACTGTAAACAACAGCGGCTTTTTCCCAAAAATTGTCTTGAGTGCGGCTCGCCGTTTCAGCCGCGCTCAAGTATATATAAAACACACTGTGTGGGTCTAAATGAGGTACTTGCACCGCAGGCGTCAGCGCGGAATTTCCGCGGCACCGGCGCAGAGTACGCAGCCTGAATATCACAGCCAGATCACCGCATGGCATACGGTTTTTTCTTTCTGAACTGTACCATGACAGTCTGAACGCAGTCTGAAAAAGCTGTAAAAGAATTGTGAACGACTATTTTTTCAGCTTTATTTAAGGGATGAATAATAATATAATGTAAAAGCAATCCGAAAGAAGGGGCATAAATGAAGATACTTATTGTCGAGGATGAGGTGCTGTTGGCTGATTCCATGAAGACCATGCTTGAGAGTAAGGGTTTTGAGGTGGAGACCGCATACGACGGGGAGACCGGCGAGGAGTACGCGGAGCTGGGAGTATATGATCTCTTGATACTGGATGTTATGATGCCGAAAATGGACGGCTATCAGGTTGCGCGTCAGGTGCGCTCCAAGCGCTGCTCCACGCCCATATTGATGCTCACCGCCAAGTCGGCCCTTGAGGACAGGATCGAGGGGCTGAACGCCGGGGCGGACTATTATCTTACGAAGCCTTTCGACACAAGGGAGCTGCTGGCCTGCATAAACGCGCTGCTGCGGCGGCAGGGCAATCAGGTGGACGAGCTTGTTTTTGGCAACACCTCGCTGGATCTGGAATCCAGCACTCTTGTGTGCGGTGAAAAGAGCTTGCGCCTGTCCTCACGGGAGTTTGATGTGATGCGCTTTCTATTACAGTCCAGAGAGAGAAATCTCTCCAAGGAGGTAATTTTGGCCCGCGTCTGGGGCTATGACTCAAACGCCGTGGAGAACCACGTGGAGGTCTATGTGGGGTTTCTCCGAAAAAAGCTGCAAAGCATCGGCTCAAATATCCGTATTGAAGCCGTGCGCCGGCTGGGCTATCATCTGGAGGTGGACACTCAATGCTGAAGAAGCTGCGCATCAAGTTTGTCCTGATCAATATGACAATAGTGACCTTGATGCTCTGCGTAATTTTCTCCCTTATCTTTTATTTTACCAAATCCAATCTGGAGAGCCAGAGCCTTGGCATGATGCAGTCCATCGCCGCCGACCCCTTCCAGCTTGGCTCACCAAATGAATATCAGGCCTCTGTACGGCTGCCCTACTTCTATATGCAGATAAGCGTGCGGGGCGAGATCGTCGCTGTGGGCGGAGGCTATTATGATCTGTCTGACCAGGACTTTCTGGAGGATCTGATCAACACAGTCTTCTCGTCAAATGAGCGAGCGGGTATTATCAAAGAATACAACCTGCGCTATTACAGAGTCTCCAAGCTCACATCTCAGGGCGTTGTATTCGCGGATATCTCCAGTGAGCTTGCCACGCTTAATAATCTTATAAGGATGTCCTTATTCCTCGGTGCGGCCAGCTTCACTCTATTTCTGGCCGTGAGCCTGCTGCTGGCCAGGTGGGCGGTAAAGCCTGTTGACAGCGCCTGGAAACAGCAGCAGCAATTTGTGGGCGACGCCTCCCATGAGCTTAAAACACCGCTTACTGTGATAATGACAAATGCGGAGCTTTTACAGCAGCCCGAATACTCGCCGGAGGAGAAAGCCCGCTTCTCAGCAAGCATCCTCACCATGTCTCAGCAGATGCGCCACCTGGTGGAGGGACTTCTGGAGCTGGCCAGAGCCGACAACGGCAGGGAGTGTCTGAGTTTTCAGGAGCTGGATTTCAGCGCCCTTGTCTCTGACAGTCTGCTGCCCTTTGAGCCGGTCTTTTATGAAAATGCTCTGGAGCTGGACTCGCAAATTGAAAACGGCATATTACTGAGGGGCAGTGAGCAGCACCTTAGGCAGGCGGTGGACATCCTGCTGGACAACGCCAGAAAATACTCCGACAGTCCAGGCAGGGTCTCCCTCAATCTGCAGCGGCAGGGCAAGGGGCACTGTCTGCTTACAGTGTCAAATCCCTGCGGGGAGATGTCAAAAGCGGAATTGAAGGATATTTTCAAGCGCTTTTACCGCGCGGACAAAGCCCGCACGAGAGACGGCAGCTACGGACTCGGCCTGTCGATAGCAGAGCGCGTTGTCTCAATGCACAAAGGCAGGATCTGGGCAGAGTACAGCGGCGGACTCGTACACTTTAATATCTCACCTCCAACAGAATGAATCGAACTGTCCCACAGGGCACCCAGCGAAACGAAAAGCTTCGCCGGGCGCCCTCATTTTTTGCCTTGTTCAAAAAATATTCATAAATTTCGCCGTCTGCTTTCAGTGCCGATTAAGGTTGGTTCGTTACAATGCTTCATATGGGTATTGTGCCCTGTCAATAAAGTCAAAGGAGGACTTGCCTTGATTGAAGTAAAGCATCTGACAAAGCGGTATGGCACGCATACGGCAGTGTCGGACCTGTCCTTTACAGTTGAAAAGGGGCAGATATACGGTTTTCTGGGGCCAAACGGCGCCGGGAAATCCACCACCATGAACATTATGACCGGCTGCCTTGCCGCAAGCTCCGGTGAAGTGCTCATCGACGGCCACGATATTTTTGAGCAGGCCGAGCAGGCAAAAATGCTCATTGGATATCTTCCGGAGCAGCCGCCGCTGTATCTGGACAGAACGCCGGAGGAATACCTGCGCTTTGTGGCGGAGGCCAAACGTATACCGGCGGACAGGCGGCGGCAGCAGATAGAGCATGTTATGGAGCTCACAAAAATAAGCGATGTGTCCCGACGGCTTATAAAAAGCCTGTCCAAGGGCTACCGGCAGAGAGTCGGCATTGCCCAGGCCATTTTGGGCGACCCTGAGATAATCATTCTTGACGAACCAACCGTGGGTCTCGACCCAAAGCAGATAATCGAGATACGCGACATGATAAAAGGTCTCGGGAAAAACCACACTGTTATCCTGTCCAGCCATATACTCTCGGAGGTTCAGGCCATCTGCCAGACTATACTGATAATATCAAAGGGCGAGCTTGTGGCCTGCGACACCCCGGCAAATCTGGAAAAGCTCTTTTCCGGCTCCACGGCGATCCAGATCCAGGTGGAGGCCAGTGCGGAGGAGATAAAAAAAATAGTCTCCGCGATCCCCGCTGTCAGGGATGTCAAGATGAAAAATGCCGGTGAGGGCTGCATTGATGTGACGCTGGACATAGGCGACACCCCGGAAAAAAGCGTGTGCCGGGAGCTGTCCCTCTCCTTCAGCAGGGCTCAGCGCCCAATACTTAGCATAAACACCGTCAGGGCCAGCCTTGAGGATATCTTTATCGAACTCACCAGCGCTGAAGCCGAAGACCGGGAGGAGGGCAAAAAAACATGAAAGCTGTATGCGGGCATA
>CAYFSB010000127.1:0-5433 GCA_964345655.1 uncultured Oscillospiraceae bacterium | reverse complement strand
TTGGTGTCCCCGGTGGCACTGGTAATAATATTGTTCAGCAGATTCTCCGAGGAGCGGCCGGACTCGTTCATAAGACGCATATATGTCTCCCCGTCTCCCGCTTTAAGGGCGTCCCGCATGAGAGGCACCCGGTCATTTTCATCGAAAAAGTGCATCGCCCGTCTCACAGGGCGGTTGGAAGGATCCCAACCCCTGCTTCTGAATTCCGCAGGGTCCACATCAGCCAAAACGCCTTTATCAAAAAGGTTTGCAATATACACCATATCCGCCGGTATTCTGGCGTAGGATGTATCCAGGCCCGCGTGGCTGCCGCCGGTGTCGGTCAGGCACAGAGTCAGTCCCATGGCGGAGAAATCCACATTTATCCGCTCTATTTCATTGGTCTTGAAATCCACATATACTGTGTGCCCCAGGGCGCACACCAGCTGCCCCATGAGGCCGCATGGCTTGCCAAAATACTGGTTTTCCGCCTGTTGGGCGGCTCTTGCAATGACTATGGGCTCTACCCTGCCGTCATTGAAAAGCTCATTAAATATGCGGCTTATCAGCACTGAGAACGCCGCTGACGAGCTGAGCCCGGACCCCGCGGGGACTGTGCTCGTGATAACCGCATCAAAGCCGCCTACATTCAGCCCCAGCTCATTGAATGCCGCCATTACTCCTCTAACCAGCGCCTTGGGCTTGCCAAATTCTCTGGTCCTGACTGTCAGATGATTTGTCCTCACCTCAAAGCTCTCAAAACCCTCGGACTGAATCCTGATAAGCGGGGTGCCATTGGCCTCGCAGCGGGCATATATGCCCAGGTCTATAGCTGACGCCAAGATTCTCCCGTTTTGGTGGTCAGTATGGTTGCCGGCAAGCTCAGTTCTGCCGGATGTAAAAATTTCCTTTTTCATGGTTTAACCCTCATATTTTCCCCCTGTCAAAAAGCCATTTATCTACACATATCAGAATATACCAAGCCCCCCCTAAAGTCAACTGTTAACATGCCCCTGCGCGACAACAATTTAACATATCACACAAATTCCTTGCGTTTGGTGTGGGCAGAATATATAATAGAAACAATATATATTATGCGGAGGCGTATGTATGAAAAGCGCGAATGGAATAAACCTGACCATGCTGTGCGACTTCTATGAGCTCACCATGGGCAACGGTTATTTTACCGGCGGAATCAAGGACCGCATAACCTGCTTTGATATTTTCTACCGCGAAGTTCCGGACGGCGGCGGCTATTCCGTGGCGGCAGGGCTGGAGCAGGTGATAGACTACGTACAGAAGCTTCATTTTGACCCGGAGGATATTGAATATCTCAGAGGGCGCAAGCTGTTTGATGAAGCCTTCCTCGATTATCTGCGCAACTTCAGCTTTTCCGGAGATATCTGGGCCGTGCCGGAGGGCACGCCTATCTTCCCCTATGAGCCATTTGTCACCGTGCGCGCTCCGGCAATACAGGCCCAACTTCTTGAGACCTATATGCTGCTGGAATTTAACCATCAGAGTCTTATTGCCACCAAGGCCAACCGGGTCTGCCGGGCTGCCGAGGGCCGGGCAGTGCTGGAGTTCGGCTCCCGCCGGGCACAGGGCATCGCAGGCGCCGTGACAGGGGCGAGAGCGGCATTTATCGGCGGCTGCGCCGGCACCGCCTGTACTGTGTCCGACCAGATATACGGCGTGCCCGCGGCGGGTACTATGGCCCACTCCTGGGTGCAGATGTTTGACTCGGAGTACGACGCATTTGTCAGCTACTGTAAAGCCTATCCCACCAACGCAGTTTTGCTGGTGGACACCTACAACACCCTTAAATCCGGCATCCCCAACGCCATCCGGGCCTTCAATGATGTGCTGAAGCCTCAGGGCATCACCAAATGCGGCATACGCCTTGACTCCGGAGACATGGCATATCTGACCCAGCGGGCCAGAAAAATGCTGGACGAGGCAGGCTGGACAGGCTGTACCATTACCGTGTCCAACTCTCTTGACGAGCGGCTTATCACGGATCTTCTGCGTCAGGGGGCAAAGATAGATTCCTTTGGTGTGGGTGAGCGGCTCATCACCTCCAAGAGCGCCCCGGTATTCGGCGGCGTATACAAGCTCTGTGCGGTGGAAGATGAGCGCGGCAATATTATACCCAAGATAAAGGTCAGCGAAAACGTAGGCAAGATAACAAATCCGGGCTTTAAAAAAGTCTATCGCTTCTATAACCGGGACACCGGCATGGCCGAGGCGGATTATATCTGTCTGCGCGACGAGATCGTAGACGACTCAAAGCCTCTGGAGATCTGCGACCCTCAGGCCCGCTGGAAACGCAAGCTCATGGAGAATTTCCGGGCTGAGGAACTGCTTGTACCTGTTTTCAAGGGCGGCAAACTTGTGTACGACCAGCCCTCTCTTGTGCAGATAAAGCGCAACTGCGCCTATCAGGTGAGCACTCTCTGGCCGGAGGTCAAGCGCTTTGACAATCCCCATCAGTATTACGTGGATCTGTCCCCAAAGCTTATGGAGCTGAAGGACAAAATGCTTTTGGATTTCGGCCGCAAGGCTGAATAAACCCTCAAACAGCAGCCTGCCTCCGCGCATTGAGCGCGGAGGCAGGCTTTTTTATTCTATGTCTCCTCTGGGCCTGATAATGTATTCCATGTTGCCCATATGTTCCGTAATTTCACAGCGGACATTGAATACTCTGTCCAGCGCGCCGGAGCCGACGATCTGTGCAGGTGTGCCGGAGGCATTGATGCGCCCGTCCGACATCACGAATACCTCATCGCAAAAGCGTAGTGCCAAGGGCAAATCGTGCAGCACCGCCACCACACATTTCCCGCTGTCTCTCATTTTTTTCAGCAGTTCCATCACCGCGAACTGACTGGAGATATCCAGATATGTGGTGGGCTCATCCAGCAAAACGCAGGCGGTGTCCTGAGCCAGCAACAGTGCCAGATATGCCCGCTGCCGCTCACCGCCGGACAGTTCAGTCAGTGCCCTGGAGGCAAGGCGCAGTGTGTCTGTGGCTCTGAGCGCCGTCTCTATCTTCTCCTCATCCTCCGTTGAAAGCCGACGGGACAAGTCCTGATATGGGAATCGGCCATGGGACACAAAATCCCTCACGCTTATGGCGGGGACCGGTCTGGTCTGCGGAAGCAGCGCCAGCGTCTTTGCAAATTCCTTTCTGCCATATGCGTCATACGCTCTGTCCATCAGCCGCAGCTCTCCGCTCTGCGGCCGCCGGAGCCTGCCCATCAGCCGCAGCAGCGTAGTCTTGCCGCAGCCGTTGGGCCCCACCAGCGCGCAGAGCTTTCCCGCTTCAAACCGTGCGCTGACTTTTTCCAGCACAGGAGACAAGTAATAGGAAAAGCAGACCTCCCTGAGCTCAATCATATATCTTTGTCCTTCTTTGCACCAGAATAAGCCCCAGGAAGAATGGCCCGCCTACAAAGGAGAGGATTATCCCCACCGGCAGCTCATAGGGCGAGAAAAGCACCCGGCCCAGCAGGTCGCAGAGCAGCACCAATACTGCGCCGCCCAGTGCGCTGAAGGGTATGAGCCGTCTGTGTCCGCTGCCCACAAAGCGACGGGCAATATGGGGCACCAGCAGTCCCACGAAGCCCAGCAGGCCCGCAAAGCTCACTGCGCTGCCCGCCAAAAGGCTCGCCAGCATCAAAAGGCCAAACCGCGTCAGGCGCACATTCATTCCGAGGCCTGCCGCCGTCTCCTCGCCAAGGCTCAAAACATCAATATCCCGCACAATGAGCAGCGCGCAGATAAGCCCGCCGACTATCATCCAGCAGGCCGGTGTCAGCCTGCTCAGACTCAGCCCGGAGATTCCGCCCACAAGAAACGTGTTTGTATTATATATGCTGTCGGGGAAAATCGTCTTCACGGTATTTATCCCCGCAGTGAGGATGCTGCTTACGGTTATGCCCACAAGTGTAATGGTCATGCGGCTGGCGCCGGTTTTGGCGGCAATCAGATATATGCACAGGCAGGCGGCCATGGCCCCGAAAAAGGCCGCAAAGGGCAGCGCATTCAAGGCCGCCGGGTTAAGGGCAATCAGCAGCGTGGCGGCAAGCCCTGCGCCGGAGTTTACGCCGATGATATTTGGAGCGGCCATGGCATTGTTCAGTACTGCCTGTATTATCACCCCGGATACCGCAAGCGCGCTGCCGGCCAGTACCGCAGCCAGAGTTCTGGGCAGGCGCACATGGGCGACTATCCTGTAGGCGGCGCTGCCGGTGTCCCCTGCAAGGGCGGCTTTAAGCGCGTCAAGAGCGCTTGTGCCGGTGGAGCCGAAAAGCAGCGAGGCCAAAAAACTCAGCACAAACAGAGTCAGCAGCACCGCGTAAACCGCGCCCGCTCTTTCCGGCGGCTTTTTATCTGAAGATTTCAGGGTATATGATCTTTGCAAGATACTCATAGCTCTCATCCCAACGGTTGTTCGGCTTATAGTGGAACAGCTCCTGAGGCAATATCACATACCGCCCCTCTTTCACCGCGCATAGCCCGCTCCACGCGGGGTCGTTCTCCACATTGTTCCTCAGATAGTCCTCCGCCCCCTGCTCATCGCCCATGGTGACAACGAAAATATAGTCCGGGTCTTCAAGGATTATCTGTTCCATACTCAGATCCTCAAGCATTGAGGGATTATTTTCCGCAATATTGACCAAGCCGAATTCTTTCAGGATCTGTCCCGCCAGATTGTCGTCGGTCTTGGCCTTCATGCCGGTGGAAAAGGCCCGTATCAGCAGCGCGCTGCGCCCATCGTGCTCAGGTATGCGCGCCCTGACGGCCTCCATGCGCTCCTCCACATCCAGCACGTTTTCCCTGTACAGATCCTCTCTGCCGCTGACGGCGCAGAACTGTCCCATCAGCGCCTTGTAGTCATCAAAACTGTCCACCCTGAAATAGCCGTTGGCAATGCCCATCTCGTCAAGGCTGTCTCTGATGAGATTGTGGGCAGTGAGGTCTGCGGAGAGGATAACGTAGTCCGGTTCCAGCGCTGCCAGCTTTTCAAGATCTATGCTTTTTACAGTGCCTATCACTTCCACGCTGTCATCCTGCCCCAAATCCCGCTGCTCCACAGCGTCGAGAGTGGCCCCTGCCAGAGTTCCGCCGGAGAGCATCCAGCACTGGGCAAAAGAGGCATAGCAGCAGACCACTCTGGCGTCTTTTTTTACAAAGCTGCTGCGGCCGAAGGCGTCTGTTATCTCCGCGCCCTCCGCTGCGGTCAGGGCGCTGTCGGTCTCGGCGCTGTCAGCCTTGCAGCCGCTGGCAAACAGCAGTGCAGCGCAGAAAAGCAGCAGGAAAGCCCGTTTCAGTTTATGGTCTCTGGAGAACATCCCGTGCAAGTATCTCATCCTTTCGCTGCAAAAGCTCATCGCTGAACAGCGCCTGCTCCAGCTTATCCTCGCCTATGCGGTCTATTGCCAGGCCAAGGCG
>CAYFSB010000126.1:3110-5457 GCA_964345655.1 uncultured Oscillospiraceae bacterium | reverse complement strand
GGCTTTGAAAATGCCGACGACCACCGGTATATCCAGTCGGTGGCGGCAAAGCACGGCATATGGTTTTCCCGCCCCGGCAACGGCATCTGCCACCAGGTGCATCTGGAGCGCTTCGGAGTCCCCGGCAAGACCCTGGTAGGCTCGGACAGCCATACCCCCACAGCCGGAGGGCTGGGTATGCTGGCCTTCGGCGCGGGCGGGCTGGATGTGGCCGTGGCCATGGGCGGCGGCGCGTACTATATAAATATGCCCACGGTCATAAAGGCGGAGCTGACCGGCGCGCTGCGCCCCGGCGTCACCGCAAAGGACGTGAGCCTTGAGATACTGCGTATCCTCTCCGTCAAGGGCGGGGTGGGCCGGATAATCGAGTGGGGCGGGGAGGGCGTCAAAACTCTCAGCGTGCCTGAGCGGGCCACCATCACCAATATGGGCGCGGAGCTGGGGGCTACCAGCTCCATCTTTCCCTCGGATCAGGTGACAAGGGCGTTTTTGAAGGCCCAGGGCCGGGAGGGAGACTTTACGCCTCTGGCGCCTGACAGTGACGCAAGCTATGAGCGCGTCATACACATAGACCTGAACGCTTTGGAGCCGCTGATCGCCTGTCCGCACATGCCGGACAATGTGGTTCCCGTGGCAAGCCTCAAGGGTACAAAGGTGGATCAGGTCTGCATCGGTTCATGTACGAATTCCTCTCTGTACGATATGCTGAAGGCGGCGGCCATGCTGAAGGGCAGGCACATAGCGCCGTCGGTGAGCATGTCCGTATCTCCCGGCTCAAGGCAGGTGCTCACAATGCTTGCAGACTGCGGGGCATTGACGGATATCCTGTCCTCCGGGGCGCGGCTGCTGGAATGCGCCTGCGGGCCGTGTATAGGCATGGGCTTCTCGCCGAACTCCGGCGGGGTGAGCCTGCGCACCTTCAACCGGAACTTTGAGGGGCGCAGCGGCACGGCGGACGCGAAGGTGTATCTGGTGTCCCCGGAGACCGCCGTGGCCTCGGCTCTGACGGGGGAGATAACAGACCCCCGGACTCTGGGGCTGAAGCTGTCGGAGATACACATGCCAGAGCGCTTTCTCACTGACGACAGCGCCGTTTTGCCGCCGGTGCCCACTGAAAAGGCGGCGGAGGCGGAGGTACTGCGGGGGCCGAATATAAAGCCCTTCCCGGAGGGGAAGCCGCTGGAGGACAGCATCCGGGCGGAGCTGACGCTGAAGGTTGGGGACAATATCACCACCGACCATATCATGCCCGCCGGGGCGAAAATACTGCCGTACCGCTCCAACATCCCAAAGCTTTCGGAGTTTTGCTTTGAGGTGTGCGACAAGAGCTTTGCCCAGCGGGCAACGGCCGCCGGTGAGAGCGTCATCGTGGGCGGAGCAAACTACGGTCAGGGCTCTTCACGAGAGCACGCGGCGCTGGTGCCGCTGTATCTGGGCGTCCGGGCGGTGGTGGCAAAGAGCTTTGCCCGCATTCACGCGGCAAACCTCATAAATGCCGGCATAATCCCGCTGACCTTCAAAGATCCTGCGGATTATGACGCGCTGACTCAGGGGGAGACACTCAGCATCACCGGCATTCATTCCGGCCTTGCAGACGGGGAGCTGTGCCTGCATGCCGCCTCCGGGGACTATACACTCAGCTGCGCCTTTACCCGGCGCCAGCGGGATATGCTGCTGGCCGGGGGACTGCTCAATTACACAAGGGAGAATGGAAAATAATGGATGAATATATAGACAGTGCCGCCGCGCATTTCAGGGAGCTTCTCACACAGCAGCTTGCAAGACAGCAGCGCATGGCCCAGGGCGACAGTGCAAAGGATTTTAAGGCTCTTGACAAGATCGTCATCGGCATCGTCGGCGGCGACGGCATAGGGCCGATAATCGTAGAGCAGGCCCGCCGGGTGCTGGAAAAGCTGCTGGCGGAGGAGCTGGCCGCAGGGAGAGCGGAGCTGCGCCATATTGAGGGGCTGACGCTGGAGAGGCGGCTGGAGCTGGGGCAGGCGGTGCCTGAGGATGTGCTCCGGGAGATAAGGCGCTGCGACGTGCTTTTGAAGGGCCCCACCACCACGCCCAAGGGCGGCACGCTGGAGAGCGCCAATGTGACATTGCGCCGGGAGCTGGATCTCTACGCCAATGTGCGCCCTGTGACAGTGCCGGAGGAGGGCATAGACTGGATATTCTACCGGGAGAACACCGAGGGTGAGTATGCCCTTGGCAGCCGGGGGATAGAGCTGCCGGGAATGCTCACCATGGACTTCAAGGTGACCACCGACGCGGGCACCCGCCGCATTGCCAGAGCGGCCTTTGAGTATGCGAGACAGAACGGGAAAAAGAGCGTGGCCATCGT
>CAYFSB010000126.1:0-3100 GCA_964345655.1 uncultured Oscillospiraceae bacterium | reverse complement strand
CCATCGTCACCAAGGCCAATATCATGAAGTAGACCGACGGCATGTTCTCCCGCATCGCCCATGAGGTGGCGGCCGACTATCCGGAGATAGAGGCGGAGGACTGGTATATAGACATCATGACCGCAAACCTTGTAAATCCGGCAGTACGCAGCCGTTTTCAGGTGTTTCTGCTGCCGAACCTCTACGGGGATATCATCACCGACGAGGCCGCCCAGATACAGGGCGGCGTGGGCACGGCGGGCAGCGCCAATATCGGCGGGGAATACGCCATGTTTGAGGCCATCCACGGCTCCGCGCCCAGAAAGATAGAGAAGGGCGAGGGGGACTACGCAAATCCCGCCAGCATACTGAAGGCGGCGGAGATGCTGCTGCGCCATATCGCCATGCCTGAGAAGGCCGACAGGCTTGCCGCGGCCATGGAGGAATGCGAAAAAGAGGGCCGCGTCAGGGTGACAGGCCACCGTGACGGCGCCAGCTGCCGGGAATATGGGGACTACCTGCTGGAAAAACTCTGACTGTCCCGGAGGGAGATTTGGGCGGCTTCCTTTCATAAATCTTAATGTAGCTTACCGTTGCGCATGGGTCGGTGTTGTGCTATAATCATCAATACACTCTAAAAAAGTCGGAGACGAATTATGATATCCTGGCTGACCGGTACGACAATAGGCAAGTTCATAAGCACCTTTTTCATATCCATGGTGCCTGTGGTGGAGCTGAGAATGGGCCTGCCCTACGGCATCGCTCTGGGGTTGGACTATCCGCTGGCGCTGCTGGCGGCGGTGGTGGGGAACATGGTGCCGGTGCCGTTTATAATAGTGTATATCCGGCGCATCTTCGCCTGGCTGAGAAAACACTGGTCAGGACTGGACAGCTTTATTACAAAGCTTGAGAACAAGGCCCATCTGAAGGGCGAGACCGTGCGCAAATACGGGCCGCTGGGCCTGCTGATATTTGTGGCCATCCCGCTGCCGGGCACAGGAGCCTGGACAGGGGCGCTGGTGGCGGCCCTGCTGGACATGCGCCTGAAAAGCGCCGTGCCCTGTATCATGCTTGGCGTGATCATCGCCGCCGGTATTATGACCGCCCTCACCTTCGGCGTTATCAATATTGTGTAAGCTGCATCTTAAAATTAAGACCTTTATATAGCCGATAAACCGAGACGCATTTTTGCGCCTCGTTTTTTTCTGCTGTTTGCACAGTTTTCGCGCCGGATATATTACTGATCAGCGTGTACACATAGCCCTCCTTGGTCAGAAGCGCTATGGCCTTGCGGGCGGTTACGCGGCTCACCCTGCAGCTCTCGCATTTGTCGGCAGGGCTTTTTCATCTTCGACAAAGCTTTCGGATTTTGCTCAGACTCTTGCAGAGAGACTTTGGAGGTGATATTATAATAGCAAATAAAATGTGCCTTATGGCGGAAGGAAGCCTTCCGCCGGAGAGAGGAGACAAATGACCCTGAACGTAGCAAAGAATATCTGGAGTTTCCCAATAAACCTGCCTGATAACCCGCTGAAATGGCTCAACTGCTACGTTATCCGGTGCGAGAACGGCGGACGGGATCTGCTTATCGACACGGGCTTCAACTGCCCGGAGTGCCTGGAGGATCTGACGGCGGGCATGAGAGAGCTGAAGCTGGACTGCAGCAATACCGATGTGTTTTTCACCCACGCCCACGCCGACCATACCGGCAACGCCGCCGCTTTGCAGCGCATGGGCTGCCGCCTTTTGATGGGCAGGATAGATTATGAGCATCTGTTCCGCTCCCCCTGGCAGTCCCAGCTGGCCCGCATGGAGACCGAGGGCGTGCCTGAGGAGATACTCAGGGAGCTGAACGCCAGAGACCCGCACTCGTGGATGGTCTCCGGCCCCTTTACAGCCCAGCTGCTGGAGGATGGGGACACGCTGAGTTACGGTGGATATGAGCTGAAATGTATTGTGACTCCCGGCCATACGCCGGGGCATATCTGCCTCTATTCCGCCCCTGAGCGGCTCATGTTCACAGGCGACCATGTGCTGTTTGATGTGACGCCCAATATAACCTCCTCCGGCATGGATGTGGACTCGCTGGGCTGCTATATGACAAGTCTCAAAAAGATAGAGCAGTATCCTGTGGCGCTGGCGCTGCCGGGGCACAGGACCGCCGGGGATATCGGCTTTCATCAGCGGGTGGAGCAGCTCTACCGCCATCATCTGTCAAGGCTCAGAGAGGCCCAGCGGATAGTGGAGGAGAACCCCGGCATAAACGCCTACGGCACAGCGGCGCTGATGTCCTGGCAGATAAGGGCCAAAAGCTGGGAGGATTTTCCCAGAGGCCAGAAGTGGTTTGCCACCGGTGAGGCGCTGGCGCATCTGGTGCATCTGGAGCGCTGCGGCAGCATAGAGCACTATGTGACCGCCTCCGGCGGCTCCGCCTACAGAAAAAATATTACCTGACCTTTATATGAGGGCCGCGCTCCAAAACAGAGCGCGGCCCTCAAGCTGTCAATGGACCGGTGAAGCGCCCGGACGGCTCTGTGCTGCCAGACAGATAAAATAATTTACGTCATATGTCGTAAACCCCCTTGACAAGCCCTGCCGGAGGTGATATATTCCAATTGTAAGCGACATATGACGGAAAAGCCGCCGGTGTAAAACAGAGACTGTGTATTAAAAAGGAGATAATAATATGAAGATTGCTGTACCGTGCAGAGGAAATGAGATATGGCCGCATTTCGGCCATTGTGAGAACTTCAATATTTACGACTGTGAGGATGGGCGCATAAGCCTGTGCAGCAGCGTGCCCAATCCCGGCCACGAGTCCGGCTCTCTGCCGGACTTCCTTGCGGACATGGGAGTGACGGCGGTCATTGCCGGAGGCATAGGCGCGGGGGCGGCAGAAAAGCTGCTGGACAGGCACATAGAGCTGCTGAGAGGCGCTCAGGGCGAGGCTGCCGCCGTGGTGGAGGCCTATCTCAGAGGCGAGCTTAAAAGCAGCGGAGAGCTGTGCCACGGCCACGGCGAGGGTCACGGCCACGGCGAGGGTCACGGCCACGGCGAGGGCCACGGCCACGGCGAGGGCCACGGCCACGGCGAGGGACATTGCCATTGCCACGGCAAAGAC
>CAYFSB010000125.1:3237-5459 GCA_964345655.1 uncultured Oscillospiraceae bacterium | reverse complement strand
CCGTATCGTCATCATGCGCGACGGATATATCCAGCAGATAGGCACCCCCCAAGAGGTGTTCAATAATCCGAGGAACCTCTTTGTGGCGGGCTTTATAGGCACCCCCCAGATGAACTTCTTCGATGCACGCCTCACCAAAGAAGACGGCAAGTACTATGTTGAGCTTGGCGGAGTAAAGGTGGAGCTGGACGCGGAGAAGCAGGAGAGACTTGCGGCAAATGGAGTTGAGTCTCAGGATGTAACTATGGGCGTTCGCCCTGAGCATACCCAGATCGTGGACAGCGGCGTGCAGGCAAAGGTGGACGTGTCCGAGATGATGGGCTCCTCTGTGCATCTGCATGTGACGGCGGAAGGCAAGGACGTTATCATAATCGTCCCCACCACCGATATGAAGGGCCACTACAGCATGGGCGATATAGTACACTTCACCTTCGGCGGGAACATGGCACACGTGTTCAGCAAAGAGACTGAGCGGAACCTGGAGTGGTAATATAAAACATCAAAAAAATCTCAGGGCGCAGACTAAATGTCCGCGCCCTGAGATTTTTTATCGCACGCCGCAGGCGTAGCTGATTATCTCATTCACATAGAAAGCCTCATCGTTCCACGGCTATCCGGAGCTTTGGCAGCCTGCGCTATCCCGCAGATCCTGGGCGTTGCCCTGTTGCAGGTCGTAGCAGGCGCCGTAAACGCTCAATATGCTCTCCAAAAAAACGCCCAGTCTGTTTCCGTCCTGCCCGGCCATCCAGCCGTCCACCGCAGAGCTTATTTCTGCCTCGCTTAAGGTGGTAGCCATACCCCAGTCCAACAGCTGTGCGGCATATTTCACAGCACGCAGTGAACTGCCCGCGCTGCCCGGCTGGACATTGTCAGTAATGCCGTCAAGGATCTGGTTGAGCGCGTCGTCTGTGACATAAGTCACCGGCGTTGAAACGGCGGCCGAGGGCTGTACAGACGGCCTTGGCGTTTCAGCGGCAGGCGTCGCCGTGTGAGAGGGACTCGGAGTGGGCGCGGCGGTTTCCTGCGCGGGGGATGCAGTGGGCGCGGCCGCCGCCCGGATTGAGCACCCGCACAGAGCAAAGACCATGGCAAGTATGAGAATAATAGCTGAAAACTGTCTCATTATATTCCTCCTGGGTATGTCAAAAGATATTTGTTTACAATGGTACCATTTATTTATGGGTCAAGTCAATATAGACAGAGAAAATATAAGCGATTACTTGTGTAATAGATACAAAAACGAAAAGCGCACTTAGGTGATATTGGCCAAAATACCAAATACGAAAAAATCGCTTGCAAAGCATCGCGGAATCGTCTATAATCCACACAACAAGAGATTTTTAAGCTTCGGTACAGAGATGCCGGCAAAATCGCTCATATCATATTGGTACAGTTTGTGTACAGGTATGTCTGTGTGTCTTGCCGGTCTTGTCGGCAGGACTTTTTTGTTGCTTTTTTCCGGGAGGAGGATGCCCATGAAACTTAAGGCGCAGATAATGGATGAAGCGGCGCTGAACCGGGCGCTGATGCGCATATCACATGAGATAGCGGAGAAAAACAAGGGCGTGGACAATATCCAGCTTGTGGGCATACTGCGCCGCGGAGAGCCGATCTCCCGGCGAATCCGGGATAACATCAGCCGGATAGAGGGTGTGGAGCTGCCCTGCGGCAGTATAGATATAAGGTTTTACCGGGACGATCTGACAGCCTTGGCAGAGAGCCCACAGGCGAGAAAATCCGAGCTGCCCTTTGATGTGAACGGCAAAGATGTTATTCTGATCGACGATGTTCTCTACACCGGGCGGACCGCCCGCGCCGCAATTGAGGCGGTGTTCAGCTGCGGTCGACCGAAAACCATACAGTTCGCGGTTCTGGTGGACAGAGGACACAGAGAACTGCCCATCCGGGCGGACTATGTGGGTAAAAATATTCCCACCTCCCACAATGAGCTCATCGAGGTCAGACTCCCGGAGTATGACGGAGAGACAGGAGTCTATCTTATGGATCTGGAGCGGGAGATATAAAACAGCGCAAAACAAATTACATATAAAGAGAGGTTCATCTGAAATGGGAAAAGGAAAAAAGACTGTCATTGAGGGGCCGATTTATGACGCACGCATACTGGGCGCCCCTAAAATGCTGGTTCTGGGTCTTCAGCACATGTTTGCAATGTTTGGTGCAACAGTCCTCGTTCCGGCGCTGACAGGCCTGGATATCGCCAC
>CAYFSB010000125.1:370-3227 GCA_964345655.1 uncultured Oscillospiraceae bacterium | reverse complement strand
GTCCAGTCGGGTCGAGTGCAGCGCTACGCGTTGCTTCTGTTCGCCGGGGTGGGGACGCTGCTGTTCCATCTGACTTCAAAGGGTAAGGTCCCCGCGTTTCTTGGAAGCTCCTTCGCCTTCATAGGCGGATATAACGCGATCCGCACCATTGGCGCGGCAGCGGACGGCTCACCGATATACAATAACGCACTTCTGCCATATGCCTGCTTCGGCGTGGCCATTGCGGGAGTGATGTACCTGATACTCTCTCTGCTGTTCAAGACCTTTGGCGTAAAGAAAGTCATGCGTTTCTTCCCGCCGATTGTCACAGGCCCCATTATAATAGCCATCGGTCTGACTCTCTCATCCTCCGCCATCAATAACTGCAGAGCCAACTGGCTGGTAGCGGTTGTGGCCATTGCCATTGTCATCGGCTTCAATATGTGGGGCAAGGGCATGGCAAAGATAATCCCCATTCTGCTGGGTGTTCTGGGCTCCTATCTGTTTGCTGTAATCATCAATCCTGAGGCCCGCACCGCAGTTGCGACAGCGGTGTCCGAGGCAAAATGGTTTGGGCTTCCGATAAACTGGAACAGCACCGTGTTTGGCCTCTTCTCCGGAGAAATTGATACCGCGCTGCTCTGGTCCTCAGTGTTCACAATAGTACCTCTGTCCCTGGCCACCATGGTTGAGCACATCGGCGATATCTGCGCGATATCCTCCACCTGCGGCAGAAACTTCATGCAGGACCCCGGTTTCCACCGCACCCTTCTGGGCGACGGTCTTGCCACGACGCTCGCCTCCCTGTTCGGCGGCCCGGCCAACACCACCTACGGTGAAAACACCGGCGTTCTGGCTCTGTCCAAGGTCTATGACCCCAGAGTGATCCGCATTGCCGCCTGCATTGCCATAGTGGTCTCCTTCTGCCCCAAGTTTGCGGCGCTGGTATCCGCAATGCCCACCGCCACCATCGGCGGCGTCTCCCTCATCCTCTACGGTATGATTTCCGCCGTCGGCGTGCGCAACGTTGTGGAAAACAAAGTGGACTTCACCAACACCCGCAATGTCATAATCGCCGCCCTCATCCTGGTTCTGGCCATAGGCGTCAGCTACAGCGGCAGCATCCAGATAGGCGTTGTGAGCCTGTCCGGTCTGGCAGTTGCCTCCATCGTGGGCATCGTCCTCAACGCTGTGCTCCCAGGCAAGGACTATGAGTTCGAGCAGGAAGATAAGGGCGCCACCTCTGTGAACTTCAAGGTCTGATAAATAATAAAAAGCGGAATACGGATAAAAATTCCCGCCCGGAGCTATTTACCGGGCGGGAATTTTTCTGCCGCTTTATCAGGCTTCACCCTGCAGCGGCGGGCAGCACTGAACGGCAATGGCTGTGAGGGCGTCTGCTGAGGCGCCGCTGCCCATGCTCACGCAATAGAGCAGCCCCGGCGCATAATCATACCAGGTCACGTAGCCCTGCTCGCCTTCGTTCAGAAATAGCTGCGCACTGTTGTAGCCCACCTGGGCCGTGTCGCTCTGCTCCCAGTCGTAATATAGCCCCGATATATCCGGCAGCGTGTCGCCCGGCACATCTGAAGATACGGCGCGTGCGGTATAGTCGATGCCGTCAAGGCTAAAGCACATCTGCGCTGTGGCAGGCTGCCCGTCGCCGGTGTCGATATAGCTGTAGATGACGTTCTCAACGCCCTCAGGAACTGCAAAGGAAATGCCGGTCTTCTCCAAAAGCTGCTGCTGGGTCACTTCGGTTACAGGATTTGGTACCTCCGCCTGGGTCTGACTATCCACGCTCTGACCGCAGCCCGCCAGAGAAAACAGGACGGCACAGGCAAAAATAATGAGCATATTTTTTTTCATCACATCATAGATCCTTTCCAGATTTTGCTTGTGATTATACGACACCGGATAATGTAAAATGTTCACAGGCACTGTGCGGAAAATAAAAACGGCTCCCCCAGACCATATCCGGGGGAGCCGAGAAGTTTCGGACTGTAAAGCTATCGTTCCTCTCGGAAATAGGCCAGTCCAAGAGAGGCGGGGGGCTGGTTTTCCCGCTTGTTTCGCATACTGCTGATGACCAGAACAACTATTGTGACCACATAGGGGGCCATTTTGTACAGCTCTTTCAGAGACAGGTTAATTCCTGTGGGAATGTACAGGTAGAGAATGTAAAGTCCGCCAAACAGGAAGGAGGACAAAACGCCTATGTTTGGTCTCCATATCGTAAAGATGACAAGCGCGATAGCAAGCCAGCCCCTGTCGCCAAAGGCATCGTTCGACCATACACCGCAGGCATAGTCCATTACGTAATACAGCCCGCCAAGGCCCGCTATCATGCTGCCGGTGCAGGTGGCGGCATATTTGTAGCGGTTGACGCTGATACCGGCGGCATCGGCGGTATTGGGACTTTCGCCCACGGCCCTCAGCTGCAGGCCCACGCGGGTGCGCTTGAGAATATGAGCCGAGACAAGAGCAATGGCAATAGCCAGATACGCAAGAAAACCGTAAGAGAGAAATATCTTTCCAAACCAGCCAAGTTTCCCGGCAAAGGGCAGGGCGCGGCTGAAATAGCTGCTGGTGGCAGACAGGGCAATGGATGGCACCTCGCTGCCGGTGAGCTTTATGAGTGAACCGCCGAAAAAGTTGCCGAAGCCGACGCCAAAGGTGGTCAAGGCAAGGCCGGTCACATTTTGGTTGGCGCGGAGGGTGACTGTAAGAAAGCAATAGAGCAGCCCCATGAGCAGAGAGCCCAACAAAGAGGCGCAGAGCGGGATGCACACTGCCAGGAAACCGTTTATATCAGCGGGAGAGGCCAGAGACTGCTCATACAGAAACGCGCCGATGACTCCGCAGATACCGCCCACAT
>CAYFSB010000125.1:0-360 GCA_964345655.1 uncultured Oscillospiraceae bacterium | reverse complement strand
CTCTGGGGATAAAGGAAACAATGTCAAACATATGCCTCAGCCCTCCTTCTTGGCGGATTTGCGGAAGAAAACCTTGTATGAGATGAAAAACTCGCTTCCTATGATGAAGAACAAAATTATACCGGTGAGAATATCGGCGAAGGAGTGGTTCAGGCCAAAGGCGGTGGAGACTTCACTGGCGCCCCGGTCCAGAAAAACAAGAAGAAAACTGGTAAATATCATGACAATGGGGTTAAACTTGGCAAGCCATGAGACCATAACCGCCGTAAAACCCCTACCGCCGGCAATGGTGGTAGTGATGGTATGGTCGGTTCCGCCGACCAGCAGCAGACCCGCAATGCCGCATATGGCGCCGGAGAG
>CAYFSB010000124.1:0-5481 GCA_964345655.1 uncultured Oscillospiraceae bacterium | reverse complement strand
TTCATTCATATCGTTCACCTCTTAAGCTTTGGATCGAAGGCATCCCGGAGTCCGTCGCCCAGAAGGTTCAGGGACAGGACTATCAGACAGATCATAAGCGCGGGGAATACCAGCTTGTACGGATAGGACTGCAGGCCCTCACGGGCTGTGTTGGCAAGAGAGCCCAGAGAAGGCATCGGCGCCTGAACGCCCAGGCCCACAAATGACAGGTAGCTCTCCGTGAATATGGCGGAGGGTATCTGCAGGGCTGTAGAAATGATGATAACAGAGATGCAGTTGGGCAGGATATGCTTGCGGATGATCCTGTTGGGTCTTGCTCCCACCGCTCTGGCGGCCAAGATATAGTCGTTCTCCTTAATGGAGAGTATCTGTCCGCGCACAAGTCTCGCCATGCCCACCCAGTACAAAAGGCCGAACACTATAAAGAGCGACACCATGCTTGGCCCCAGCGAGGCCAGAACAGAGCCCGACTTAAACGTCAGCACCTCTTTAAGGACAACGGACAGAAGTATCACCATAAGCATGTCAGGCAGAGAATAGATAATGTCCACTATTCTCATCATGATCAGGTCTGTTCGTCCGCCGATATAGCCTGATACGCTGCCGTAAATCAGGCCGATTATCAAAACGATGATACTTGCGAAAAAGCCCACTAAAAGGGAGACTCTGGTGCCGTATATAACGCGGATGAAGTAGTCTCTGCACTGCTCGTCAGTGCCGAAGATATGGGGGAAGCGATCCCCGCCGTTGGCGATATATTCCTGTTCCGCCTCGCTGTACTCAAAGGGGGCCAGGTTTTTGGCGCCTTTGTCCCTCCTGCCGTTGATGGAGAGCATCTCTTCATAGCCGTAGGGAACCACGTGGGGCGCAATTACAATAATAAGGATAATCGCTATGAGCACAATAACGCTCGCCACAGCCAGCGGATTTTTCATGAGCTTGCGCATACCGTCTCTGAAGAAGGTAGTGCTCTCGCTCATTACATCCTGCTGCTGTTTTTCCTCTTCTGTAGCCAGCTCAAACTTTGACAGGTCAATCTGCGCGCTGAAGGGAGCCCTTTTTGGCAGGCCATTCTCATTTGTCATATTTTTTCCCCCTCTCAGTCATACTTGATACGCGGATCGACCGCTTTGTACAGCAGATCGCATATCAGGTTCGCAACGACCATAAGGGCGGCAAGGAATATGGTAGTCGCCATTATCATGGTGTAATCCCGGTTGTTAATGGAGTTTACAAACTTGCTCCCCAGTCCGCCGATGGTAAATATGGTCTCCACCACCATGGAGCCGGTGATGATATAGGCTATCTGTGGGCCGGCATAGGTGATGACCGGGATAAGCGAGTTTCTCAGCGCGTGCTTGAAGATCACTTTCCACCGGGCCACGCCCTTTGCCCTGGCCGTGCGCACATAGTCCTGACCCAGCGCGTCAAGCATACTGGTTTTGGCAAGCCTTGTGGTATAGGCCATGGGATAGGCCGCCAGCGCAATGACCGGCAGCAGATAATTCTGTGAGCCTGTGCTCCACACAGGCAGCCATCCAAGCTTTATACAAAACACCAGCAGCAAAAGCGTGGCCAGAACAAAGCTTGGTACTGCCGTAAACAGCGTGGAGAAAAAGACTATCAGTCTGTCCGGAAATCTGTTTCTTGTCAGTGCTGCCAGGCTTCCAAAAACCGTGCCGCATATCAGCGCCACAGCCATGGCCATAAGACCCAGCTTTGCAGATATGGGGAAGGACTCCGCAATAATATCCGAAATATTGCGCCCATTCTTCAGTGACACGCCAAAATCGCCGTGGAGAAGACTCTTCATGTACAAGAGAAACTGCGTCCCCACCGGCTTGTCCAGATTATATCTTGCGTTCAGCGCGGATATGGTGGCCGGGCTCAGTGCTTTCTCCTTGTTGAATGGCCCACCCGGAACCGCGTGCATTATGAAAAATGTGAGAGCGCATATAATAAAAATCGTTACAATTGCCAGCAAAACACGTTTGATAACATATCTGCCCACATTCTCCGCTCCTTTCTTTTTGATAAACCTCAAATAGGGTTGTTTTATCATTATACAGCTTTTTGGCTTTTCGTCAATATTTTTTATTGCCCTATAGTGTGTATGACAGGCTGCTGTGCGCTATAATCGCGCTAAAAAAACCTGCCCGGCTTCACAACTCGGCGGGCAGGTTGACGTATTGCTTTTTCTTTTATCTGTTGCGCATTACGGTTTTCATGCGAAGGCCTTGATCCAGTATGCTCTTGCGCAGGCGCAGGCTCGTGGGAGTTACTTCCAGCAGCTCATCGTCTGCCAGAAACTCCAGGCATTGCTCCAGGCTCATCAGCTTTGCCGGTACAAGGCGCAGCGCTTCGTCCGAGCCGGAGGCGCGAGTATTTGTCAGATGCTTCGTGCGGCATACATTTACCGACACATCATCCGACTTGGGGCAGACACCAACGACCATACCGGCATAGACCTTCGTGCCGGGGGTAATAAACATGGCTCCTCTGTCCTGCGCGTTCCATATACCGTAGGCCACAGCCTCCCCGGTCTCAAAGGCGATGAGAGAGCCGGTGTTCCGGCGGGCGATATCGCCCTTATACGGTTCGTATCTCTCGAATACTGAACCCATGATCCCCTCGCCTTTGGTGTCGGTGAGAAATTCATTGCGATAGCCGAACAGGCCCCTGGAGGGCACAAGAAACTCCAGCTTTATCCGGTTGCCCACCGGTGTCATCTCTATGAATTCGCCTTTGCGTGCGCCAAGCTTTTCCATAACGGAGCCCATATACTCCTGGGGCACATCCACCACCACACGCTCAACGGGTTCGCAGGTCGCGCCGTTTATCTCCTGATACAGTACGCGGGGCGGCGACACCTGAAACTCATAGCCCTCACGGCGCATGGTCTCAATGAGGATGGAGAGGCTCATCTCGCCTCTGCCGGCCACGTTGAAGCTGTCTGTGCTGTCGGCCACATCGCTCACCCGCAGGGACACGTCCTTCAGCGTCTCGCGCATGAGCCTGTCTCTGATCTGACGGGAGGTGACGAATTTCCCCTCACGCCCGGCAAAGGGGCTGTTGTTTACCGAGAAGGTCATTTCAAGGGTAGGCGCGCCTATCTTCACAAAGGCCAGAGGCTCTGCAAAGCCCTTTGCGCATATGGTGTCGCCTATTGTAACATCGCCTATACCGCTCATGGCGATAATGTTTCCCGCTCCTACCTCGGTGACCGGCACACGGTTCAGTCCGTCAAACTGATACAGGGATACGGCCTTGGCCTTGAGGGTAGGCGCATTGGGATTGTGGTAGTTGCAGACCTCAATCTCCTGGTTTTGCTTTATTGTTCCCCGCTCTATGCGGCCTACGGCTATACGGCCCACGTAGTCGTTGTAGTCGATGCTGCTCACCAGCATCTGGAAGGGGGCCTCCTCTTCCATTTCCGGAGCGGGGATATATTCAAGTATGGTGTCAAACAGCGGCTTCAGATCCTCGCCGACCACATCCGGGGAATAGCTGGCGGTGCCCTGTCTGCCGGAGCAGAACAGCATGGGGGAATCCAGCTGCTCGTCGGTGGCGTTCAGATCTATCAGCAGCTCCAGTATCTCGTCGATGACCTGGTGTATGCGCTGGTCGGGGCGGTCGATCTTGTTTACCACCACTATGACCCGGTGGCCCAGCTCCAGCGCCCGGCTGAGAACAAAGCGGGTCTGGGGCATGGGGCCCTCAGCCGCGTCTACCAGCAATATGACGCCGTTTACCATTTTTAATATGCGCTCCACCTCGCCGCCAAAGTCGGCGTGGCCCGGAGTGTCCACAATATTTATCTTGGTGTCCCCATACCACACGGCGGTGTTCTTTGCCATTATTGTTATGCCGCGCTCACGCTCAAGGTCGTTTGAGTCCATGACTCTGTCCACGACCTCCTGATTTTCCCGGTAAACTCCCGACTGTTTGAGCATCTCGTCCACCAAAGTGGTCTTGCCGTGGTCAACGTGGGCAATTATGGCGATGTTTCTAAGTTTATCCATTCTTCGCAACTCCCTTGCGTAAAAGTCTTTTTATCTCTATATTTTCAACACAAAGTTGAATTTTAACACCCGAAAGGCAAAATTGCAAGGCCGTATTGCGTAACATGGCTGTTTTTTTCGTGCCTGCGCTTAACTCTTACGGCCGAAATACCTCTCCGCCGTGTCAAGGCCCGAATAATCCGGGTCTCTGAGCTCTCCGCGCCGTTCCAGTTCTCCCAGGCATTCCCGAAGTCTGGCGCACTCCGCCATAAGCTCAGGCACGTCTGTCTCACGAGGCATCCCCCCGACATGGCGGATGAAATTTTCCCCAAATATTTCCTGTATCTGCTCACGCGGCAGTCCGGGTCCCCTCATGAGAAAGTCTGGTCTGCCCACGAGAAAGTCCCCGTCGGAGCTTATGACGGCATCCTCACCGGTGAGAAATTGCCTGACTATCTCCGGCCGACGCAGATTCTCCCGCTCATTGATGGGTTTATACTCCCCGTCCAGCACACATCTTCCGCCTATATCCGTACCATATACGATACGGCTGTGGTATTTTTCAAAAAACCTCCGGGCCTTTTCCGGCTGGGCAGAGAGATTTTCATACAGCTCTATCCCCGGTGTTATATCCACCATTACATTGGGGAAGCTGTCCATTATCTCCGATAGTCTGTCAAGCTGGGCAGACATGAAGAAAAAGTGGGCAAAAATTATCTTCAACGCAGGATGACGCCTGAGTACATTCAGCACCTGCCTGTACTGCGCCTCATTGTTCACATAGCTCTCATCATAGTACCAGCCCTGATTTTTTGCCCAGGCGGGGACCTTGTCCGGGTCCCAGAAGGTCTCCGGGTCGTTTACATGCCACAGCATCGGCAGGCCTTCCCTCTCCGCCCAGGCCCAGTAGGCCTCCCAGCATTGCGCGTCAAAATCAGGCACCGGCAGCCGCTGGCGCAGCTGTGGCTTGCCCTCCAGCAGCTTTACCCCGTCGCAGCCGCAGCGCAGCATACGCCGGGCATATGCCGCCATGTTCTCACCAAGGCTCTCGGCACGCTGAAAAAATTCCCATCCGTCCAGACTTGCGAAAACATAAAAGCGCCCCGGGTACATGCTCTTGAGCATCAGCGCCTCCGGCACGCAGGAGAGCTTCCTGCTGTGATACACCGCCGCCAGATTTGCCGTGTCGGTACCGGTCCTGTCCATAAGCTCCAACATATATTCCGGGCTCACATTCAGCGTAAAATGGGTGTGGCCGTCTACTATTCTATATCCCTTGTACATATTTGCCGCTATTCCTTTCCGCAGCGATTGAAATAAAGTCCTCGCCGTGTTAAAATCAATTGAAACATAAAAACCATGGAGATTCAATATGAGTGACAATTTTTTTGCCTATATTTCCCGCATGCGCTATATCGGCCGCTGGAGTCTCATGCGCAACTCCCTGCCGGAGAACATACAGGAGCACAGCCACATGGTG
>CAYFSB010000123.1:1265-5577 GCA_964345655.1 uncultured Oscillospiraceae bacterium | reverse complement strand
GTGGTGTCCACCTGACCCTGGGTAGTCACGGACATGTGCCGGCCGCCTTCACCGAAGAGCCGGCCTGCTGTGACTGCATAACGGCCGGGCTCCTTAAAGTCGCTGCCGTATTCCACGTCTATCTCCGACTGGCCTGTCAGGTAAAAGCGTACATGCCGCCCGTCCAGCGTCAATGTCACTGCCAGCACCACAAGGGTATAACAGACCAAAATGAGCAGCACGATCTTTCCCGTTCTGCCCAGCTTTTTTCCTTTAAGCTTCTCCAACAGTTTCTTCATCTCACGCCTCTGCCAATTCTCTCTTTAATGTTATGTAACCCTATTATACACCCTAATCCGCCTGGTGGAAGAGGGAATTACCCTCTTTCAGAAATATTAAGAATCATACGACAGCTTATTTTTTTCAGTGGGACGGCATGAAAATTCAGTCTTGTCATATCTTTATCTTTTGTTGCGATAATTATTTATATATGGTATATTAAGTTGTTATTTAAAATAACTAAAAAATATCTCTGCGGCAGCCAGCCGCAGGAAAGGAAGAGAAATGAAAAACACAGAAAAGACCATGGACAGGATCGTCGCCCTGTGCAAAAACCGCGGCTTTATTTTCGCAGGCTCCGAAATTTATGGAGGCCTTGCCAACACCTGGGACTACGGCCCGCTTGGTGTGGAACTGAAAAACAATGTGAAGAGGGCATGGTGGAAAAAGTTCGTACAGGAGAACTCGTATAATGTGGGCCTGGACGCGGCCATACTCATGAATCCACAGACCTGGGTGGCATCGGGACATCTCTCCGGCTTTTCAGACCCTCTGATGGACTGCCGCGAGTGCCATGAGCGCTTTCGTGCCGACAAGATAATTGAGGACTGGTGTGCCGGAAACGGTTTTGAGCTTGAAAAACCCATTGACGCCTTTTTACAGGCTGAGATGAAGGCCTTTGTGGACGAGCACAACATCCCCTGCCCCAGCTGCGGCAAGCATAATTTTACAGATATCCGTCAGTTCAACCTGATGTTCAAGACATTTCAGGGTGTCACCGAGGACGCGAAAAATACCGTTTATCTGCGCCCGGAGACAGCCCAGGGCATATTCACAAACTTTGTCAACGTCCAGCGCACTACCCGCCGGAAGCTGCCCTTCGGCATAGGCCAGATAGGTAAGAGCTTCCGCAACGAGATCACACCGGGCAACTTCATTTTCCGTGTGCGTGAGTTTGAGCAGATGGAGCTGGAGTTCTTCTGTGAGCCGGATACCGATCTTGAATGGTTTGATTATTGGCGCAGCTTCTGCCACAAATTCCTGCTGGATATCGGCCTGAGAGACGAGAACCTGCGTCTGCGGGATCACGACCCGGAGGAGTTGAGCTTCTATTCCAAGGCCACCACTGACTTTGAGTTTATGTTCCCCTTTGGCTGGGGCGAGCTGTGGGGCGTGGCCGACAGGACAAATTATGACCTGACCCAGCATCAGACCGTATCAGGTCAGGATCTGACCTATTACGACCAGGAGAAGAACCAGCACTATATCCCCTATGTGATCGAGCCCTCTCTTGGTGTGGAGCGCACTGTGCTCTCCGTACTGGTGGACGCCTATGACGAGCAGGTGGTAGGTCAGGATAAGAAGGGCAATGACGATGTGCGCACGGTGCTGCATCTGCACCCGGCACTGGCCCCCTTCAAGTGCGCCATTTTGCCTCTGTCCAAAAAGGAGATACTCACCGGCCCCGCCATGGAGCTTTACGGTGAGCTGTCCAAGGAGTTCATGTGCGACTATGACGAGACCGGTTCTATCGGCAAGCGCTACCGCCGTGAGGATGAGGTAGGCACACCGTTCTGCATTACCTTTGACTTCAACACCGTGGGCACAGATACCGATGAGGCCGACCACTGTGTCACCATACGTGAGCGGGATACCATGGAGCAGGTCCGTATCCCCATCAGCCAGGTAAAGGAATACATCTCCCAGCGTATAAAATTTTAAAGGTGAGTTGTAAATGAAACACGGATTTATAAAAGTCGCGGCGGCCGCTCCGGTTATAAAGGTTGCCGATACGGACTATAACGCCGAAAGAGTCATAGAGAGCATACACCGGGCCGAAAAGCTGGGTGTAAAGGTCCTGGTTTTCCCGGAGCTTACGCTGACAGGCTGCAGCTGCTACGATCTTATAAGCCACAGGGTACTGCTGGAGGGCGCCAAGGCGGCTCTGGCAAAGGTCATTGAGGGCACGGAGGGCGTGGACATGCTCTGCTTTGTGGGCCTGCCCTTTGCAGTGGGCACAAGGCTTTTCAGCTGCGCCGCCGTAGTCTGCTCCGGAGAGCTGCTTGGGCTTGTGCCCAGACGCAACACTGCCGGCAGCTGCTTTTCCGCGCCTGATAAGGGCGCTCTGGATGTGAGCATAGGCGGCAGATATTTTGCCGCGCTCAGCTCCGACTGCCTGTTTAACTGCACTGCGCTGTCTGGCCTGTCTGTGGCTGTGGAGCTGGGAGCGGATATGGACGCGATCATCCCGCCCTCCGTCCAGCATGCCGTGGCCGGGGCCACGCTTATCGCCCGCATGGCCGCTTTCCCGGAGACCGTATGTTCCGCGGACGACGCGGAGCTTGACAACCGCAGCCTCTCAAAGCGCCTGAAATGCGGCATTATAATGGCCGCCCCCGGCAAAGGGGAGAGCAGCACCGACAATGTGTATTCAGGTCTGTGCATGGTGGCTGAAAACGGTGAGATCCTCTCCGTGCAGGAGCAGGAGGACAGTCTCGCCGTGAGCGAGATCGACATTGACCATATGTTGAGCCTGCGCCTGAGACAGGGCGGCTTTGACAGCAATGAGTATCCCCATTTTGTGTGCCCCTGGGGTGCGGCGCCGGAGGAGACCCGGCTTACCCGCAAATACAGGATGCACCCGCATCTGCCCGCAGACCCGGCCAAGCTGCCCGAATACTGCCGGCGTATGCTGGACATTCAGGTGTCCGGCCTTGTAAAGCGCATGGAATATGCAAAGCTGGATCACTGCGTGGTAGGCATTTCAGGCGGCGTGGATTCCACGCTCACTGTGATGGTCTGCGCCATGGCAGTGAAGAAGATGGGACTGCCGGCAGAGAACGTAGTGGCCTGCACATTGCCCTGCTTCGGCACATCATCCCGCACAAAATCCAACGCCATAGTCGTGGCTGAACAGTGCGGTGCGGAGGTGCGCGTAATAGACATCGGCAAGGCTGTGTACCAGCACTTCGACGATATCGGCCACGCCCACGATGATTACAGCATCGCCTTTGAAAATGCCCAGGCCAGAGAGCGGACCCAGGTGCTCATGGACATCGCCAACAAGGTAAACGGTCTGGACGTGGGCACTGAGGACCTCAGCGAGTTTATAGACGGCTGGTGTACCTATAACGGCGACCACACCAGTATGTATGATGTAAATCTGGGTATGACCAAGACCCAGGTCAGGGAAAATGTCCGGTATATTGCGGGGAACACCCAGGATAAGGTGCTGGCTGCCGCACTGTATGATGTGCTGGATTGCCCTGTCACGCCTGAGCTGCTGCCTATCCAGGACGACGAGATATCTCAGAAGAGCGAGGAAGCCGTGGGCTCATACAGTCTGCAGGACTTTTTCACCCACAAGATCCTCATCTGCGGCTTTACCCCCTCCAAGACCTTCCGCCTTGCAAAGATGGCATACGGCAAGGAGTTCACGGACGAAGAGCTTATCCGCTGGCTGAAGAGCTACTGCACACGGCTGTTCACTCAGCAGTTCAAACGCTCCTGTCTGATGGACGGCCCCGCCGTGGAGGCATTCACCGTCTCTCCCCGCAGCGGATTTTTGATCCCCTCAGATGCCGAGAGCACCCTGTTTATAAAGGATCTGGAAGAGCTGGAAGAACTGGAATAAAATAAGAAGCTCGCTGCTTTTACGGCAGCGAGCTTGTTGTTTTGGCATATGTTCAGGGTACAAAGCGGGCGTTGACCGGCGCGCCTCTGTGCGGCAGATGCACTATTGCACGGAAAAATAAAACTCCGCGTACTTATGGAACTTCTCTCCCTTTCTCAAAACGGTGCTGGGAAACTCCGGTCTGTTTGGGCTGTCCGGGTAAAACTCCGGCTCAATGGCAAGGCCCCTGTGGGCGCCAAAGGGCGCACCCAGAGCGGAGGCGGTATAAATCTGCACCGCGGGAAAATCGGTCTTCAGGCTCATGGTGATGCCGCCGGCGCGCATGGTGCAGGCCTGCTCCCCATCCAGCAGGAAGCAGTGGTCGTAATCACGGCCCACAGGGCGCAGGGTCTTGAAATCAAAGTCGCCCTCCGCCGGTAT